>NZ_JAEQCF010000088.1:0-31865 GCF_020738625.1 Microcoleus sp. PH2017_09_SFU_O_A | reverse complement strand
TCCGGCAGACTCCCTGTGTCCCAAGGAGTAGAATTGTTGATTTTTTCACCCATCCATCAGCTCTTTTACGGCAAGAAAGGGATTTTGGGGCTACCAGTCAGAAACTGATAGGTGGTGTCTAGCATTTATACAACGGAAAGTTCGCCCACCACGGCTACTCTTATCATCCCCGCTTATTTCGATTCTATCATGGATTCGCTATCGCTCAATTTGCTTGCTGCTCGTTTTCATCCCGTCACTCATCCTGTAAACGGATAGAGTGCGGGACTTCCCACTCGTATTAGTTAAAACAATTGATTGCCAATTTTTTCCATTGTCGGGGATACTACAAGTACACAGGGGGTAATTGCTGTTTTAACTGCTGACACGGCAACGCCACAGGAAATATCTCCCGCACGCAGACGGTCTAGCAACTACTGCAACCGCTAAGAGGGTTAAGATGTTCTTAATTGCCGAAACCCTTGTGGTTGATTGCAATGAAAGGTCTTCCCTCGAACGTCTTCCCTCGAACGTTTTCCGTCTTCCCTCGAACGTTTTCCGTCTTCCGTCTTCCTTCTTTCGGTCAACTATCAAGCCAACTGCCAACTGCCAACTGCCAACTGCCAACTGCCAACTGCCAACTGCCAACTGCCAACTGCCAACTGCCAACTGCCAACTGCCAACTGCCAACTGTCAACTCTTCCTTCTATACAAACACAGGGGTTGCATCGGAAGCGAAAACCAGCGCGCTGGAAAAGCTGTAATTTTGTTACAAGTTGTAACTTTTTCAAATAACAGGTTAAATTTAGTTTCACAAGAAAGTTAAATTCCAGAAAGTAAAATTAATTACAGTCGAGTTAAGCTAAAAGTGTTTGCTAAAAAAAATCATTCAAGGAACCCAGAAACCAACAATTCTCACTTGACAGGTACGGGGGACGATCTCGCGGCCACGAAAGTTTCGTCCACCAAACAACAAGTCGAACAGGATTGGTATCGAACTGTCTACGATAATTTTCCGGGCATTTACTTCGTCCTAGACGCTTTGGGAAGAGTTTTTTCCCTCAATCAATTCGGCGAATCTCGCCTCGCCTACAGGTCGCAGGAATTAATTTGTCATTCAATTTTTAACATATTTTACTGCCAAGATCAAGGGAAAATGCAGTCAGAATTTGCGAGATTGGTTCACCCGACAAAAGGTACGTCAAATCCAAAAGTCGCCTGTTGGGAAGGCTGTTTGACTCGCAAAGACGGCAAAATTATGTGGGTAAAAGCAACGGCGCGCGCTTTGCCTGCGGTAGAATGGAAAATAGACGAAAATACCGATAGTCACTCAGTTGCCAATTTCCAACGGCCGGTGGTACTGTTAGTTTGCGAAGAAATTAAGGCCGCTGCGCCGGTAGCACCGCCGCCAAATTCTCAGGACAATTGGCGCCGTTCAACTTTGGCGATCGCAAAATTAGCCAAAAGTCAACTTAAAGAACGCAACAATATAGAAGAATTCATCCGCGAAGTCACGGAAACCGCTGTCAGTATTGTCAACTGCGATCGAGCCAGTATTTGGCTGTACGGGGAAGACAAAACCCAGCTTCACTGTATCGACTTTTACGAACAAAATACCAAACTCCATTCCGTACAAATAATCATCACAGCGGCCGACTGTCCGGCGTATTTTCAAGCCTTAAAATCCGTAAATGCGATCGCAACGGTGGCAGCCGAAAATGACCCGAGAACGCGAGAACTGGCAAGTCTTTATTTTGCAGATCGGGGTACGACTGCCCTGTTGAATGTACCGATTTTGCTGGCTGGTCAAATGGCTGGAATAGTCAGCGCTGAACGCCGGGGTTCCAGCATCCAGTGGACGGAAGAAGAACACGAATTAACTACAATCTTAGCAGAATTTGTATCGTCAAGTTTGTTGGCTAGCGAAAGCTTAAAATTAGAAGCTATGCGGCGCGAACAGCAGCAAAATATGCTGAGTCAATACTACGACCAACTAGAAGAAAGAGTAGAAAGACGCACGGCAGAACTTAAAAAAGCTAACAAAAAACTGGAACAAGAAATAATTAAAAGAAAACAAGTAGAAGCAGAAATGCGCCGCCAGCACCAAGAACAGCAAATTATTTTTGATTCGGTGCCGGCGATGATTTGGTACAAAGATACGGACAGCCGCTTGTTGCGAATTAATCAAGCCGCCGCTGCATCGAGAGGTTTGCCCGCAAATCAACTAGAAGGCAAATCTTTTTATGAAATCTATCCAGACGAAGCAGAACAATATTATTTAGAAGATTTAGAAGTCATCAATTCTGGCGTTCCCAAACTGGGAAAAGTCCAACTGCTGCCAACTGCCACCGGTCACAAATGCTGGGTGCGGACAGATACAATACCTTACCGCGACGAATCAGGTCAAGTGGCTGGCGTTATCGTGTTTGCAGTAGATATTACAGATTTAATTAGAGTCGAAAGAGAACTGCGAGAAAATCGCGCTCGCCTTACTGAAAAAGTTGAGAAACGTACTGCTATGTATCGGCAGGCAATGGCCGCTCTGTATTCGGCAAATACGCAAATGCAACAGCTAATGAACAACAGCTATGCCGGGGAACACGGTAGCAGCACAGCAGCACAATTGCTCGAATGCGAAGCTTATTTTGAAGCAGTTGCCGTGGCCGATCGCGACACAATTTTGAGCGTCAGCAGGGATTTTGCCGAACTGTTCGGTTACGAACCTGCGGAAATGGTGGGAATGAGTTTGCTGGAACTGCTGTCGCCAAAATCTTACAAAATGGCACCACAAATGATTTCTGCACCCAGCAATACAGTCTGCGAAACGATTTTTCTCAGGCGGGACGGGACTGCTTTTCCTGCTGACGTGCGTAGCAAATTTGTAGTTTGCGAAGGTCGTTTGGTGCAGGTTAAAGCAGTGCGAAATCTCACGGAACGCAAATTAATGGCAGCAGAATTAGAACGATCGCGCTCTTTGTTGCACGCTACTATGGAAGCGACGGCAGACGGCATTCTGGCTGTTACTAATGCCGGAGAATTGATTAGTTTTAATGAAAAGTTAGTTCAAATGTGGGGGATTCATGAAGAAGTTAGAAACTCACTGGATAGAACGGTGCGGCTGACGTTTCTCACTAAGCAAGTTAAAGATCCGAGGGATTTTTTACAGAGAGTTAGAGAAATTTATAGCGATGCGGAGTCCGAAGGCTGCGATATTCTCGATTTTAAAGACGGCCGGACTTTTGAGCGATACACGCAGCCGATTCGAGTCGGACAAAATATTATTGGCAGGGTGTGGCGCTTCCGCGATATTACTTCTCGCGAAAAGGTGACGGCAATGTTGGGGGATTCTCAACGGCGCTTTCGGGCAATTTTTGATTCTTCTTTCCAATTTGTTAGCTTGCTAAAACCGGATGGCATTCTGCTGGAATCTAACCAAACTTCTCTAGATTTCGCGGGAATTAAGCTGCGGGATGTGGCAAATCGCCCGTTTTGGCAGGGGCCTTGGTGGGGAGTTTCTCCGGAAGTTCGGGAACAGTTGCAAGAGGCGATTTCTCGATCGGCAAAAGGTGAATTTGTCCGCTATGAAGTGGAGGTTCAAGGGGTAAACCGCACGGCAACTATCGATTTTTCTCTCAAACCGGTGGCAGACGAAACTGGTAAAATTGTCTTGCTGCTACCGGAAGGTCGAGATATTACTGAAAGCAAGCAGGTGCAAGTGGCTCTGCGCCAGCAAGTTGAGCGGGAACGCCTGATCGCCGAAATTCAATCTCGCATCCGTTCTTCTCTGGATCTCAAAGATATTCTTAAGACTACAGTAGCGGAAGTGCGGGAGTTTTTGGCCACGGATCGGGTGATTATTTTCCGCTTCCGGCCAGATTGGAACGGGGATGTGGTGGTGGAGTCGGTGGGCGCAGGATGGATGCCGCTGATGGGGATGGCGATCGAGGATTGCTGTTTTGCTAATACTTATGTGGGACAGTATTTAAAGGGCAGAATTCGCGCTGTAGAAAACATTCAGGCTTCTAATTTTGCCGAGTGCCACGTCAATTTTTTGGCCGAGTGTCAGGTGAAGGCGAATTTGGTGGTGCCCATCGTGCAGCAGGGAATCGAACACCGTGACGGCAATCCTACTTGTCAAGTGCCGAAGTTGTGGGGTTTGTTGATTGCCCACCACTGTTCGGCGCCCCGCGAGTGGCAGCCGTTTGATATGGATTTGCTGAGTGAGTTGGCTACTCAAGTGGCGATCGCGATCGAACAATCTTTACTTTACCAGCAGTTAGCTGCTGCTAACCAGCGGTTGGACGGGTTGGCGAATTTGGACAGTCTGACTCAGCTAGCTAACCGCCGTCGGTTTGACGAGGTGATTAATCGGGAATGGGAGCAGTCGAGCACTGCGGAACCGCTATCTTTGATCATGTGCGATATTGACTGTTTTAAACTTTATAACGACAATTACGGCCACCAAGCTGGGGATGCTTGTTTGCAACAAGTCGCGCGGGCGATCGGGGATGCTTGCGCCCACGCACCCGCAGAACGCCTTTATTTAGCTGCTAGGTACGGTGGCGAGGAATTTGGGGTAATTTTGCCAAATACGGATATCGCCGCTGCACAGGCTTTTGCTGAGGGAATCCGCAGGCGCGTCAAAGCTTTGGCAATTCCCCACCTCAAGTCTGTTGTCACCGATTGTGTGACTCTCAGCATGGGGGTGGCGACGATTGCTGAAGGTCAAAATTCGCCGAAGATGCTGATTGAAGCTGCTGATAAGGCGCTGTATCGGGCTAAGTCTGGCGGGCGCGATCGAGTTAACAGTTGACAGTTGTCAGTTGACAGTTGGCAGTTGGCAGTTGGTAGTTGGCAGTTGGCAGTTGACAGTTGGCAGTTGGCAGTTGGCAGTTGGCAGTTGAGGAATTACAAAAAAACGATCGCGCCAACCGGCATAAGGTTAGGGCGATCGCGGTACTATGAATCAGCATTTATATATCGGACTCGGCGCGGAATTTTTACGCATTTTCACGGATTTTGTTACAAAAATTTACTGAAGGTTGCGTACAAATATCTTGAAATCGCTTTTCTCTACCTGATATCTCTTTTTTTTTGAACCGCAGAGGGCGCAGAGGACACAGAGGAAGAGAAGGGAGAAAGAGTTCACAACTAATGACAACTGTCAACTGTCAACTGTCAACTGACTAACCTATTTAGCTAATAGTTTCTGAAACACCTCATACATATCTTGGGCTAACTGTTTAGGATTCCACAAAGGTGCGAGATGTTCTGACTGCTTAGACTTAATTAAATGTTCTTTCACCGCATTTCTCAAGCCAGCATCGCGCCCAAACTTAACTCCCCACTGCGTGTATTCTTCCCAACTCCAAGCTGCACCCACATCGAGATTTGCACTTTTGAGAAAAGCATAACCCATTCGTGAAAGATATTGGTCGCCGGATCTCGTTACTACTGGCAAATTCGCCCACAAAGCCTCTAAATTGTGAGTCCCGCCGTTGTAAGGATAGGAATCTAACAACACGTCGGCTACATAATAAATAGCGCGATGTTCTTCTTCACTTCGGGTTTGGCCGATAAACTTAATCCGTTCAAAATCTACTCCCTGAATATCGCATTCTTCGCGGTATGTGCTATGAATTATATCCGGATCGCCTTGACCTTTGCGAATCAACATACTATCTGGTACTTGCTTAAGTATTCTAACTTGAGCTTGCACCATTTCAGGATTAGTTTTTCTGCCCGGAGCGACACAGAGATAAGCCATTTGATCCAAGCCAATCCCGAGGGCATTTCTAATCGCCTCTCGATTCACAGGAATGCTTTGCAGTTCGCCAATTGCTACCGAACAATTAGGCAATCTCACTAACTGTTCTAAGTAATTTTTGTCAACACCTGGGGGATGAGTGTGTTCGTCGCACAGAAAGTAGTGATTCTCCGAAATGTATGGCGCGTCGAACCCCAGCCAAGAAACGCAAATCCCCGCCGGATATTGGTACAAAACTTCGACATTTGTCGGTACTGTCATGGAGTCTAAGTCTATTAAAACATCCAAATCGTCTTGGACTACTTCGGCGAAGATTTCGCCACCGTCAGCAAAACCGTTGGGATATTTTTTCGGCCAGTAAAACTTGCCGGCCATTTCTTCAAACCGCTGTGTAACTTCGTCTCGGTTGAGTTTACCTGTCACGTAAAGATGAACGTGGGGAGTGATGCGACTTAATTCGCGGATTAAGGCTTCGCTGCACCAGCCTACGGAGTGGCGGCGGAAGTGTTTGGAAAGGAAGCCGATTTTTAATGGCTGTTGTTTGGTTAAATAATTTGCGGATTTGATTCTGTTGGCTTGCTGTCGCTGCGGGACGGCTTTTTGGTAGTATTCTTTGGCAATTAGTCGGTAGAAACTGGCATTTTTTTCGCGGTTGTCTCGGAGGTGGGAAACTGCAAACAGGAAGATTTCGTAAAGCAGTTTGAGTTCGATGACGCTAAAGGTTTCGACTTTTTCGTAGCAGAGTTGTTCGATTTCTTCGAGTTTCTCAATTGCCTGTTTGCTGACTCCTGATTGGAGGTAGGAAAAGACGTAGGCTGTGGCTGACATGACTGGGGCATTTTCACCGCAGAATTCGCAGTATTTGTCGGCGACGCTGCGGGCTCTGGCTAGGTTGGTGGAGTGGCTTAGCAAGTCGCACAGTTGTTGGTGGGCTTCGCTGTATTTGGGGTTGCATTCGATCGCCTTTTCAAAATATGCGATCGCCTCCAACGGCTTATCTTGCTTCTGAATGTGTCCCATCCGGCAGTAAACCTCTGCCCAATCCGGTTTTAAGGCCAAAGCTTGCTGATAGCTGGCTAAAGCTTCTTCCAGCAGGCCCTGCATGGACAAACAACTGCCGATGTTAGCGTGAACTTCCGGCCAATCGGGCTTGATTTTCAGAGTATTTTGGTAATTAGCAATCGCTTCTTCGTATTTGTATTGCTGCATGAAAGAATTGGCTAAATTGAAGTGCAGCACTTCTAATTCGGGTTTTAAAGCAACAGCTTGCTGGTATGCGACGATGGCAGCATCGAGATTTCCTTGCTGCGATCGCGCGCTGGCGATGTTACCATAGGCCTCTGCCCAATCCGGTTTAATGGCGATCGCCTTTTGGTAGCTTTCGATGGCTTCGTCGCGCTTGCCTTGACTAAACAGTCGGTTTCCTAAGTTGAAGTGGAAGTCGGCGCCGACAAGCTGCGGGTTGAGTTCGGATGTTCTCTGAAAACAGGCGATCGCAGCGTCGATGTTGCCATGTTTGTGATATACTTTGCCTAAATTCCAGTGAGCGCCCGCTAAATCTGGACTCAGGGCGATCGCTTGTTGGTAATGGGCGATCGCCTCTGGCAAACGACCCATTTTGAAATACATACTGCCGATATTGGCGCGCACTTCCGCAAAATTTGGCTGCAATTCTAAGGCTTGAGAATACGATCGAATCGCAGCTTCCATTTTACCAACCGCTTGCAAAGCATTGCCTAAAGTTACATAAGCATGGGTATAATCAGGTCTAATTTTGATAGCTTGATGGCACGCTGCGATCGCCTCTTGAATTTTCCCTTTAACTAAAAAGTTTTCTGCCAGTTTTTTGTACTGTTCTACTTCTTGAAAATTAGCAACTTGTGTGATATCTGGAACATTCAGCGAGGTAACTTGTTCGGAAACTTCAGCAGGGTTGGTAAACGGAGTATTTAAATTTTCAGGATTAGGTGCTGGTGGCAAATTGATACTCGAAGGCTGCAATCCATAGCCTTCATCTTTGTTGACAGATACTGGTTTTTCCTCATCAGATTCTGTTTCTAATGCGAGAAATTTGCTATCGGTAGTTTGTTGCTGTTTTTGTGCGGTTAAACTGGATAAAATTTCCGCAGCGCTGGCATTTCCCGGTTGCAGTTGCAGGACTTTTTGGCAGCAAGCAATTGCCGCATCTAACTTTCCTTGCTGCTGCAAAACGCTGGCTAGCATCAAATTCACCGAGCACAAACCGGGATTAATAGCAAGAGCTTGTTGGTAAGCCTTTGCCGCCTGTCCCAATTGCCCTAACTTGTAATACATACTGCCGAGATTCGCGCTGGCTTCTGCTAAATCCGGCTGAAGTTTTAAAGCTTGCAAATAAGCTTGAATTGCCATTTCTAGCTGGTTTTGGCCGTGCAGGGCATTGCCCGCTGTCAGGTACGCGGGAGCAAAATTCGGTTGAAATTTGATGGCGAGGTTGCATTGGGCGATCGCGCGATCGAATTCTCCTTGCAAAACATAAACTTCCGCCAACTTTTTATGAACTTCCGCATCTTTGGGATTGCACTCTAAAGCTTTCTGATAACTCTCGATGGCGCCACCGAGATCTCCTCTATCTTTCAGGCGATTTCCCTTGACAAAATATGTTTGAGCTGATTCTAAATCCACCAAAAACTCTTGGATCATTTGCTCTGCCACTCTTACAGGTTTTACACTAATACTATTCAGCCATTCTACCCACTCTCGGGCTCGCACAGACCAAGTAGACCCTCGATTGATATATTCTACCTGCTGTCTCAGATGAGTTTCAGCAATTGCACCGCCCGTACCCGTAAACTCTTTTAAAACTTCGACTGTCGCATCTAAAAACCGCCTTGTATATCCCTCCCAATCCGGTGTACCTGCACGCTTCCAATCAGTTACCGATGCCAAATTTTCCACCCCTGACATAGAAACTAGACGCGCAAATCCAGCCGTTGTTTCCGGCAAAGCTGCCAATTCACTCGTCACAATGCGGCAACCGCTAGCCATCGCCTCCATCACCGCAATCGATGACGTTTCTAAATAGCTATTCGGGTAAGCTAAAACCGCGACTGAACGCAGTTGCCGGACAAGTTCGGGTTGCGGTACCGAACCGACATACTCGACACCTTCTATTTCCTGACACTCTTCGTAAAGTTGATCGAAACAAAGCTGATTATCATTGTCGTCTATTTGGTGTACTTTCATGCTAGAAAATACTTTTAATCTGGTTCCGGGGACAGCTTGACGAATTTCGGGAAAAACATTTAATAAAATATCCAGTCCGCGAAATGGAGTGCTAGTGTAAGCTAGAATGGGCGGTCGAGATTTTTGAGATTGGATCGAAATATTATCGGCAAAAATGTTAGCAAAACAAGGTGCAATCGCATTTCTCAAAACACAACTACGATTTAAATCAATCCCAAAACAAGTATGAAATTGCTCGCGCTGCCAGTCGCTGACAAAAACAAAAGCATCACAAACATTAATTTCTTGAACATTCTGGAAATCTTGGAGAAAAACAAAGCCTGGTTCGTTATGAATCCACAAAATCAATTTAGTGTGCGCGCCCAAAAAAGGCTTAATTTCCAGTGCCTTACCAACTATATTGACTACAACCAAAAAATCGAGCGATCGCAATAATTCCAAATTAGCACTGTCCGCCACCCGCAGCCTGCAATCAACCCCGCGCCACATCCCCGGTTCCGAAGTATTGTTGAGTAGAAATACCTCATTTCCCAGGGCTGCCAACGCCTCAGCTAAATAACAAATAGCCGACTGAGTGCCGCCCAAAGGTTCGCGGTAAGGAGTTTCAATGTTGTAATCCCAAGTGTAGGTATCGAGAAATCCGATTTTCATTATGGCAATTATCCGCCGATTTGTGAACTAGATTTTTTTAACCACAGAGGGCGCAGAGGGCGCAGAGAAGAAAGAGAGAATTTCCCACTTGAAACAATTTGCGAGTGCCGTCTCTTCTGCTTCTTACTCTCTGCGTTCTCTGCGCTCTCTGCGGTTAAAAAAATCCATAATAAATGGTATAATCTTAAAGCTATTGAGGATTACCGAACATGACCACAGAACAAGACCCCGTAAAATTGATGAAACAGCAAGTTGGCTTTGCTGCTGCCGATCGCGTAAAATCTGGTATGATTGTCGGACTCGGCACGGGGTCAACTACAGCTTATACTATTCAAGCATTGGGCGATCGCATAAAATCAGGCGAACTCAAAGATATCAAAGGAGTTCCCACATCCTTTCAATCAGAAGTATTAGCCAAACAGTACGGAGTACCGCTGACAACCCTCGACGAAATTGACAGAATTGACGTAGCCATTGACGGCGCTGACGAAGTAGATCCGCACCTCAACTTAATTAAAGGTGGTGGCGCCGCCCACACCCGCGAAAAAGTAGTCGATTGTCTCGCTGCTCAGTTTATTGTAGTAGTTGACAGTTCCAAAATGGTAGATAAATTGGGTTCGACTTTTCGCGTCCCCATCGAAGTTATACCGATGGCAATTACCCCCGTTACTCGCGCCATTGAAAAATTGGGCGGTAAACCAGAACTCCGCATGGGAATCAGAAAAGCAGGCCCGGTAATTACCGACCAAGGTAATATGGTAATCGACGTTCAATTTGATAACCTTGACAATCCTGCGGAATTAGAAAAAACTTTGAATAACATTCCAGGCGTGTTAGAAAATGGCTTGTTTGTCAATTGTACAGATTTGGTTTTAGTAGGCGAAATTAAGGACGGCAAACCTGTAGTGCGGGAAATTTCTAAATAGTTATAGTAGGGTGAATCAGGAAGGAAAAGTTTAGCAGTCTACTCAAGAATATTCAGCCTGAAGCACCCTACGGTTAATTAGCTACTCAAGCTTTTTATATCATGTCCGATCGATTAACCGCATTAAAATTCGTTCGTAGTGCGGACTTAAGTCCGTACTACAAACCGTTTTTGTTATGGCAATCAATTCCCAATTCCCAATTCCCAATTCCCAATTCCCAATTCCCAATTCCCAATTCCCAATTCCCAATTCCCAATTCCCAATTCCCAATTCCCAATTCCCACCTCACTCACTTCAAAATTGCTATAATAGTATAAATTCGTATCTCTATTTTGATCGTGCAATATCGCAGATTCGGCCGCACAGAATTATCCATGCCCGTCTTTTCCTGCGGCGGCATGAGATATCACCACAAATGGCAAGATGTGCCAGCAAATGAGATTCCACCAGACAATCAACAAAATCTAGAATCGACAATTCGCTACTCAATAGAATGCGGTATCAATCACATAGAAACTGCTCGCGGTTACGGCACTTCTGAGATGCAGTTGGGGTGGATTTTGCCGCAGTTCCCTCGCGAAAACTTGATAGTACAAACAAAAGTTTGTCCTCAAGCCAACTCCGAGGAATTTCGCGAAGAATTTGATAAATCCTTAGCTTATTTACAGCTAGAATACGTCGATTTATTTTCCATACACGGCATTAATACCTGGGAATTTCTAGAGGATTCTATGCGCCCGGGCGGCTGCTTGGATGTGGCAAAAAAATTGCAAGCAGAAGGTAAAGTTCGGTTTATTGGTTTTTCAACTCACGGCCCTACGGATGTGATTGTCAAAACTATTGAAACCAATCAATTCGATTATCTTAACTTGCACTGGTACTACATCAATCAAAATAATTGGCCCGCAATTGAAGCTGCCAAACGTCACGACATGGGCGTTTTTATTATCAGTCCTTCCGACAAAGGCGGTCAACTTTACAACCCGCCGCAAAAGTTGGTAGATTTGTGCTATCCACTGAGTCCGATGGTGTTTAATGATTTGTTTTGTTTGTCACACCCGCAAGTACACACTTTGAGTTTGGGTGCAGCCAAACCTGAAGATTTTAACGAGCATCTAAAAGCTGTAGAATTGTTAGATAAAGCTGATGAAATTTTGCCGCCGATATTAGCAAGGCTGGAAAATGCAGCAATTGATAAATTAGGAGAAGATTGGTTTAAGACTTGGGACTTCGGTTTGCCAACTATCGAAAATACTCCCGGAGAGGTTAACATTCGAGTGATTTTGTGGCTGTGGAATTTGGCGAATGCTTACGATGCGATCGACTATTGCAAGATGCGCTACAACCTTTTGGGTAACGCCAGCCACTGGTTTCCGGGCAAAAAAGCCGATCGCCTCGACGAATTAGACTTGCGCCGCTGTCTCGCCCACAGCCCCCACGCTGCGAAAATTCCTAGTATATTGCAAGCAGCCGATCGACTTTTTGGAGGCGAAGCCGTGCAACGCTTATCCCAAGAATAATATAAAAAACCCGGTTTCGAGACAGAAACCGGGTTTGTGAGCCGGAACACGTGAGACTTATGCACGCGTACCTCATTAGCCTATACTTGAGTTGTTCTTACCAACATCACCCATCCTTCTCATCCATTCGGGCGATAAGTCAGTAGTCATTAGTCATTAGTCATTAGTCAGCTCGCGAAGCCGAAGGGTAGTGATTAGTCATTGGGTGCATCTGGCGCAAGGCAAATATATCCGTAGGGGCGAAGCATGACCGCAGTCAATATGAGATGATAACTAATAACTTATATGCGGTCATGCTTCGCCCTCTTCCTTGCGCCAGATGCACCCTTAGTCATTAGGAAAGAAGAAGATATACACAGCAAGCTTGAGCGCGAGTTGTATTTTAAGTTTAATTAGGTATATTTACGATTTTATAATTTTTTTCCCAACTTCCTCCCCTTTTGCTTTAATCTGAGATAAAACAGTTAATAATTCACTTAGGGATCTTTTATGACACTCCAACGCCGAGATTTCTTGTATTTGCTAACAGCCACCGTCGGAGCTATTACCGCAGGTGCTTGCCAAGCGTCAGGCAATAGTGTAGCGCAAGCAAGTCCATCCCCAGAAAGCCCAAAAATAGCCCAAACTCCCGGGCCTTTTACACTACCGCCTCTGCCTTACGAATACAACGCTTTAGAACCGCACATCGATGCGCGGACAATGCAATTTCACCACGACAAACACCACGCAGCTTACGTTAAAAACCTCAACGATGCTGTCAATAAATACCCGAATCTTAAAAACGTGAGTGTTGAAAATATGCTCAAAGATTTGAGCAAAGTGCCGGAAGATATTCGCACAACTGTACGCAATAATGGCGGCGGACACCTCAATCACAGTATGTTTTGGGAAATCATGAGTCCCAAAGGCGGCGGCGAACCCACAGGAGCAATTGCCACAGCAATTAAGCAAAATTTCGGCAGTGTTGAGGATTTTAAAGCCAAATTCAACGAGGCTGGCACTAAGCGTTTTGGCAGCGGTTGGGTGTGGCTAGTTCGCAATAAAGCTGGTAAACTTGAGATTACAACTACTGGCAATCAAGACAGTCCTTTCAGTGATGGCAACTATCCCATTATGGGCAATGATGTTTGGGAACACGCTTATTATCTCAAATACCAAAACCTGCGTGCAGACTACTTAAAAGCGTGGTGGAACGTGGTTAATTGGGCGGAAATTAACAAACGCTACGAAAAGGCGATCGGTTAGTTTAACAAAGATACAGTGGCGGTTGTTTCAACCGCTATTGTATCTAAAATGGCTTCCGCTAGCGAATCGGGCGATCGAGCTTCTGTACAGTTTTCCGCAAATAAAGGCAGTGGCGCGCGCCCTGACTCGCAGGCGTGGTGAATGATTCGACTGACTCAAGCGTACCGCCCAAACGCTCGATCGCACTTTGCAACTCTTCCTCTTCCTCTACCGTCCAATTTCCCCGGTAAAGTACCGCCAAACCGCCGTTTTTCAGGAAAGGTAGCGCGTATTTAGCGCACAGAGAAGCTGCTCCAACTGCCCTCAGAAATGCGATATCGTAAGCTTGTCTGTGCTGCGGTTGTCGGGCAATTTCATCGGATCTGCCCAGCAAAGTCGTAGCATTTTTGATCCCTAAAGACGGCAAAACCGTGTCCAAGAAAGTAATTTTCTTGCGAGTAGAATCCAGGAGAGTGACTGATAAATGTGGAAGGGCGATCGCGATCGGCAAACCAGGAAAACCCGCACCAGTCCCGATATCGATCGCTTTGAGCGGGGACTCAACGGGAAAATCGTTATTTTCCGGCGAATTGTGATTAACCGGCAGCAGTCTCGCAATTCCCCGCAGAGAATCCCACAAATGTTTTTCCCAAAACTCGATCGGCTCAATAATTCGAGTTAAATTCAAGGAACGATTGCCTTCAACAATTAACTCATAAAGCCGCTGAAATTGTTGCTGCTGCGACTCATCCGGCTCCCAATTCAGCGTTTTTTGCCACAATTCATTCATTTGGGGTAACATCATAATTTCTGTCTGGTTCATCTTCTAATAACCATCGAAAGAACTAATGACAAAGTTTGCGACTTCTTAACCTCGCACAACTGTCAACTGTCAACTGTCAACTGCCTACTGACTCACACAACTTGCTTCCTTAGCCTCTAACTTCGCGCGATCGACCTCCTGCAAATCCCCGTGATCTAACGTCCAAAACTTATCAGCAACGCTCAACAAATCGCTAGCATCGTGAGTAACAATCAACAAAGTCCAGTGATTTTTCAACTTACCCAACAAGCTTACCAACTGTCGGCGCATCGACCAATCCAAACCCGCCGTCGGTTCGTCCAAAAGTAGCAAATGCGGCTGGCGAATTAGCTGCACCGCCAGGGCCACCCGGCGCTGTTGTCCGCCACTTAAAGCGTGGGGAGAAGCGCGCAGCGGCAAATGTGCCAACCCAACTTCTTTCATCGCTGAGTGAATTTGTTCTTGTCCCAATTCGGGATGTCCCAGTCGCAATTCTTCTAAAATTGTCCCCCCACAAAAATGTCTTTCAGGAAACTGGAACACTAAACCTCCTAACTGTTGCAAGTGTTCCGGTGTTAATTCTTGTTCGCGCCAGCGGATGTCGCCGCTAGTTTTTTCTGCTAAACCTGCTAATATTTCTAAGAGCGTACTTTTGCCGGAACCGCTACGGCCGACAATCAGCCCCATTTGTTGCGATGGCAGTTCTAAGTTGATATTTTTTAGAATAGCATTGGGACAGGCTGTAGGATGATAGACTAAGTTTTTTAGATAAAGCATTAACGTAATTGGGAATTGGGAATTGGGAATGGGGAATTGGGAATTGGGAATTGGGAATCGTGTATACCTCAGATCCTGGTTGTGCTATTAATAGTTAAGGTTGTTTTTGGCTGGTGCCGATCGCCCAAATTTATTTTACATAAATCTTTACAAAATTTTCGGTTTTTTTCAGCCTTGGCGTTTGATTATTGACATTTTTTATGGTATATTTTGACAATGGAAATCTGTGCGCTCATATATATTAGAATTCACACTTCCATTATTAAAATATACCGCAAGAGCCACAAAAAATCAAGCAAATTTAACTCTTTTTTGCTAGCGGCCCGATAGTCTGAGAACGTAACTCTCTTGTTTCTAGTTTACAGTATATTTCATTGAGAGAATTGACTATGACGAAAAACCCTTTAGCATCGCTGGGCAAGCAAATGTTAAGTTACAAACAGACAGTACGGGCGATCGCCTGTGGAAGTGCGATCGCCCTGGGCATCTGCATAAACTCCGCAGTAGCAGGCGATCCCTTCCGCACGAGCAACCAGCAGGCGATCGGGCCCAACACCGAAACAGCCTTCAAAACAATGTTTCAGCAAGGAAACTACAAACAAGCAAAAGCCCAAGTTCAACAAGCACTATCAGCAGAACCAAACGAACCCCTAGCCTATGCAATGGCAGCCTCATTATCCTACATCGAGCAAGACTTAAACTCGATGAATACCTACGCTCAAAAAACCCGCGAAGTCGGCGAGAAATTGACCAAAACTAACCCCTTGCGCGGCAACATTTACACAGCAGCAGGTCACTTTCTAGAAGGAGCAAATGCCATAGCCAAAGAAGGAACAGCCAAAGGCGCGCCCCAAGCACTCAACAAACTGCGAGTAGTATTTCAATACCTAGATGCAGCAGAAAAAATAGCGCCGAACGACCCAGAACTCAACCTGCTCAAAGGCTACATGGACTTAATGTTAGCCTCAAACCTACCCTTTTCCAACCCCAGCGACGCCATTAAACGACTGGAAGAAAAAGCCTCGCCCCGCTACTTAGCCTATCGCGGCATGGCCGTAGGCTATCGAGACTTAAAAAAATACGATCGCGCTTTAGAATTTGCCAACAAATCTCTAGCAGAAACACCCACCAACCCCGAAATCCTTTATCTCAAAGCACAAGTCTTATCTGCTCAAGCCAAGACTCAATCCAACAACAAAACCATACTTGAGGAAGCCCGAAAAAACTTCGACGCCGCCTTAGCAAAACCAGATCAACTACCGCGCAGCTTAGTAGCCGAAATCTTCTTTCAGCAGTGCAAAACTCGCAACCGTCTCGACAGCAAATCTCGCGATTGTGACCCGATGCGCGATAAAATTAGAGATGCAGATGGAGTCTGGGGGCCGACGGCTTTACCACCACTCTAAACAGTTGACAGTTGACAGTTGACAGTTGACAGTACCATCTTGGCGGTTGTTATTAACAAGAGTAAAACTTGATGAAAGTAGAGTTTCGCGAATTTAATCCCTTTGACCTCTGGATTTGGCTAAAATTCAGCAACGTGCCTTCAAACGGCGAAAAACAGTATGTAGAAGAAGTGTTTGATTCTTGGTTCTTTTTGGGAAAACTGGGAGGATTTAATGCTGAAAATTTGCAAGTTCAAGATGAAGGCTTAGACATCAGCGATATGAATTACGATGTTAATCTAGCCGACCAAAGCATGATGGCTTTGATGCACAATATGGGAGAAATGGAGTATGAAGGTTCTTGGGCTCGCTGCTGGTTTGATTTGGGGACTAGCGATGCTATCGGCATCGATGTTTTAATTAATGTTTTCCAGCAACTCAGCAAAGAATTTGTGACGATTGAAGAACTAATTATCGGCGGTGAAAATATAGACTGGCCCGTTGAAAATACGAGGAAGAGAGAGGGTTTTGAGCCGGACAATTAACCGTTAGCACGACACGGATGATACGGATAATGACTAGAAATCTCTCATGATTCTTGTGGAACAGGCAGGATGCCTGTTCAAAACTGGCTTTTTATGAGATGTCTAATGATTGATGACTCATGACTGAATGGCTATAGCACTTCTCAAAAAGGTGAGGTATGACTGACAGCTTATATAACCGCTAAACAAAGAGGGCCCAAGCCCAACAACATACCTCATCTTTCTGAGAACCGCTATATATTATGCAAGGTAAAATTCGTGTAATTGTTTTAGGATTAATTCGATCGGGCGTTAGCGAAGCCCTCGAAGAGGATCGCATTTTCGTTTCCCAATTCAAAGATCCGGTAAAACAAGACACATTGTATCGAGCTCTGGGTGGAGGCGTAGAATTCGGAGAACACAGCCTCGACGCTTTGCAAAGAGAATTTAAAGAAGAAATTAAAGCCGAGTTAACAAATATCAGATATTTAGCTTGTTTGGAAAACTTCTTTATTTTTAATGGTCAAGCTGGACACGAATTAATACAACTCTATCAGTGCGATTTTGTTGACTCCAAATTCTATGAATTAGCAAGTTTAGATTTTGTAGACGGTAACTTGAAATGTACCGCATTTTGGATGCCTGTTCACCGATTTCGTTCGGGAGAATTGCACCTAGTTCCAGAAAGCTTTCTCCACTATTGCCAAGACTGATAACTATAGCCTTTATCAAAAAGATGAGGTATTCATGGGGATAGGGCATAGGCCTCCGTGGGCATAGGGGATAGGGCATACCTCAATACGGTTTACTTAAAGCTTTTTTAGGAATTTCATCTGACGATTTTCTAGGCAATACAGGCATTTTTTGCAAGTCAGATTCTTCTTAAGTCAACCGTATTGGGGCATACCTCACTTTTTTGAGAACCGCTCTAAAGCGCTCCAAATCCCAACAAGCAAATACATTAGAAGCAATTTTTACTCAAAATATGTGCAGTAGAGGCGGGTTTTCTCCCAAATACTTTGCCACAATTCACAAATATAGATAAACCCGCCCCTTTATTTTTGTCCGCGTTACCAGAAATAATTGGTTGAAAGCCTCTGGGTTTGGCGTAGAAATTAAAAGAAGACGATTCATTACTCCAATCCTCTTCCTTCCAGGAGGTAGAGATTGCTGTCAACTGTCAACTGTCAACTGTCAACTGTCAACTGAATGAACTTTCTCTACCTTACTCTGGGAAGGGTACCCAAAACCTGATACAGCAAAGAGTTAATGAAAGCGAGGGCTAGAGCACCAAGCAAAGCACTCCAAATTCCCCACCGCAATCTAAATCCTTCGACTAGCCAAGCCGCCAAGCCAAAGATAGCAGCGTTGATAACAATCATAAACAAACCAACAGTTACCAATAAAGCTGGAAAGCCCAAAACTACAAAAACTGGTCGCACTAAAGCATTCAGCAATCCAAAAACTGCCGCCGAAACCATCGCTTTGCCAAAACTGTCAATATCCACGCCTATGGGTAACTTGGAAATAATAAAAAAGCTCACAGATGTTACCAACCAAGCAATTACCAGCGAAACGATATCTATGTGCACGTGCTTATCTCCTTAAAAGACTAAACATTAAATCGGAACAACAGCACATCCCCCTCTTGTACAACATACTCTTTTCCTTCACTGCGAACTAAGCCTTTTTCCTTAGCTGCATTCATCGCACCGGTAGCCACCAAATCTTCATAAGCTACAGTTTCGGCCCGGATGAAACCCCGCTCAAAATCAGAGTGAATTACCCCCGCAGCTTGTGGCGCTAACATTCCTGCGATAATCGTCCAAGCGCGAGTTTCCTTCGGCCCGCTAGTGAAATAAGTCCGCAAACCCAATAATTCGTAAGTAGCTCGAATCAAAGATTTTAAGCCACCTTCTGTTACCCCCAGAGATTCGAGGAAATCAGCTCGTTCTTCCTCTGGTAGTTCTACCAATTCTGACTCAACTTGCGCCGAAACTATGACAACCTTAGCATTTTCTGCTTCTGCTATTTCCCGGACTTGTTCGACATAGCTATTTCCGGTTCCCAATTCGTCTTCAGACACGTTCGCTGCATAGATGATCGGCTTGTTTGTTAACAATTCTAAACCTTTAACTAATTCTGCTTCTTCGTCAGTTAAACTGGTCTGGCGTACTGGTTTTTCTGCATTCAAAACCACGACCAATTTTTCAAGGACGTTTACTTCTGCTTGAGCTTCCTTGTTGTTGCGGGCTTGTTTGCGAGTGCGATCGAGTCGGCGTTCAATTTGAGCTAAATCTGCTAAAATTAATTCGAGATTGATAATGTCAATATCTCGCTGGGGATCGACAGAACCGGAAACGTGAATGATATCATCATTGTCAAAACAGCGGACAACATGGACGATCGCATCTACAGCCCGAATGTGAGACAAAAACTGATTTCCCAGCCCTTCGCCCTGACTCGCACCCTTCACCAAACCTGCAATATCGACAAACTCCATCCGCGTGGGCACAGTTTGCACAGAATTGGAAATATTGCTCAGCACCTTCAACCGTTCGTCGGGTACTGCCACGATACCGGTATTTGGCTCGATCGTACAAAAAGGAAAATTAGCAGCAGTCGCCTTGGCATTAGCCACCAAAGCATTAAACAGAGTAGATTTGCCAACATTAGGCAGTCCGACAATTCCGGCGGTAAGCATAGCTATTTAGAAACATATCACTGTTTCAAAATATCATAAGTATCCGCAATATATTGGACAAGCCACCCCAAATCTCAAGCCTGTGTTCGGCTAAATATCTAACTTGAGGTAGATGGCTGAACGGTTCACAAGTGGTTTCCCAAAAAAGCGATCGCCCGAAACCTCTCCCTGTCCCTTATTTATCAACAAATTGGGTCCTGGGCAAGAAACTCGGTTTGGGCGATCGACCTTACAAATTCTGTTAAACTTCCCGAAGCACTAAAACATAATTTAGATTGGTTCAGGGATTGTCTGAGGAATAGGCCCCGGAACTGTTTGAGGAATCGGAGAAGGCACAGTTTCCGGCACCGGTTCAGGAATTGGCTGCGGAATTGGCGCAGGTACCGGTTCCGGTACTATCCCGGGAATCGGTTCGGGAACGGGGCCAGGCACCGGTGGCGATGCCGGTATAATAGTCGGCAGCCCGGGTTCGGTACCGGGAATCTGTGGCCCGGGAAACGGATCGGAAGTGGGATAAATCATGTTAGTGTTTAGCTCAGCTAATAGAGATGTTAAAAAAACAATTGGTCACCAATTCCAGTTATCTTTTAAAACAAAAACAACCGATTTGTGGTATTGGTTAATTAGAGTTGACAGACTTGAAAAACACCTTAAATTTATCTGCGTCTATCTGCCTTCATCTGCGGTTTTACTCTCAATCAAATATTTATGAGCTAGTTTATTATATTAAAATCAAAACAGTGGCTAACACATCTATCTAAATACCGAAAATTAACTGTTATGTCCGCCTAAAATTATGCCTTGAGTATTAGGGAATATCCCAAGCCAGATCCAGTGAGTCATCCCCAATCTCAAATCTCAAATCTCAAATCTCAAATGGTATAGCGGTTCTCGAAAAAATGAGCTATGCCCAATGCCCAATGCCCAATGCCCAATGCCCTATGCCCAATGCCCTATGCCCACGACTACTTGATCTTTCTGAGAAAGGCTATATAAGCGTGTCAGTACCAAACCCTCAACAACAAACTCCCCTATTAGATGCGCTGCGCGATCGCACAAACCACCATCACAGCCCATTCTACGCCCCCGGACACAAACGCGGACAAGGCATTTCAGGGCCGTTAGTTGACTTATTCGGTGCCGCAGTATTTCGCTCAGATTTGCCCGAATTGCCAGAATTAGACAATCTCTTCAACCCAGAGGGCGTAATTGCCGAAGCTCAAAATTTAGCTGCTTCGGCTTTTGGCGCCGAACATACTCGGTTTTTAGCAAACGGTTCGACTTGCGGAATCATGGCGGCAATTGTCGCGACTTGCGGGCCGGGAGATAAAATTATCTTGCCTCGAAACATCCATCAATCGGCAATTTCTGGTTTGATTTTATCCGGTGCAATTCCCATTTTTGTCAATCCCGAATACAACCCGGATTGGGATATTGCCAACAGCATCACCCCAGAAGCAGCAGCAGCAGCCCTAAAACAACATCCCGACGCAAAAGCAGTAATGGTCGTCTACCCTACTTATCACGGCGTTTGTGGAGATTTGCGGGCGATCGCCAAAATTACCCATCAATACAACATCCCGTTATTAGTAGACGAAGCCCACGGCGCCCACTTTAACTTTCATCCAGACTTACCAGAACCAGCCCTATCCGCCGGGGCAGATTTAACAGTACAATCAATCCACAAAACCCTCAGTGCAATGACTCAAGCATCGATGTTGCACGTCAAGGGCGATCGCATAGATATTCAAAAATTAAATAGGGCATTGCAGCTTGTACAATCCACCAGTCCCAGCTACTTATTATTAGCATCATTAGACGCCGCCCGCCAACAAATCGCACTCCACGGGAAGGAGTTAATGATGCAAACTTTAGATTTAGCTGCAAAAGCGCGATCGCACATTAGTCAAATTCCCGGCTTATCAGTTTTAGAACCGTTAAATACGCCCGGTTTTGTCGCACTAGACAGAACCAGGCTAACAGTAAAAGTATCCGATTTAGGAATAACAGGATTTGCGGCTGATGAAATTCTCCACTCGCAACTCGCAGTCACCGCAGAATTACCAATGCCGCAGCATTTAACATTTATTATCAGCTTGGGAAATACAGCATCAGATATTGACAATCTGGTTAAAGGTTTCCAGAATTTAACTCACAATTTAGGAGGCGGGCACGGGGACGACGCCGGTACAACCGGGGGCGGGCAAGATGCCCACCCCACAAGAAAATTCACTCTTTGTGGAACAGGCATCTTGCCTGTTCTTGAGAATGGTGCAAGATCTCTGTTAGGATTTCCCACTCCCTCTCTCTGCCCCCGCGAGGCCTTTTTTTCCCCGGCGGAAACCGTAGGAATAGACCAAGCAGTCGATCGACTCAGTGCCGAACTCATCTGTCCCTACCCGCCAGGAATACCAGTTTTGATGCCCGGTGAAATCATTACCTCACAAGCCCTTGACTACCTGCAACACATCCTTGCAGCCGGCGGCAAAATCACAGGTTGCAGCGATCCCCGCCTCCAAACTCTCAGGGTTGTGCGAAAGTAAATATTAAGACTTGGGGATAGTGGGAAATGAGGGATAGTAGGAAATGGGAAAAATCTTCCCTCTTCCCTTTTCCCTCTTCCTTCTTCCTTCTTCCTTCTTCCTTCCATTAAAAATACAACTATGCTTTGGCCCTACGTCACTCCTGGTATCCCAGACGATTTATTTGAACGTTTACCGGGAATTCCCATGAGTAAGCGAGAAGTCCGACTGCTGTTACTCTCCCACCTGCGGCTGCAAGCAGATTCAGTGGTGTGGGACATCGGTGCAGGTACTGGTACCATCGCCGTAGAAACAGGTTTGCTGTGTCCCAAAGGTCGCATTATCGCCATCGAAAGGGATGAAGAAGTAGCAAGCTTGATTCGCCGAAATTGCGATCGATTCGAGATCAAAAACGTAGAAGTCATCGAAGGTAGCGCCCCTGAATGCCTCGAAAATCTCCCCGAACACCCCCACCGAGTCTGCATCGAAGGAGGGCGCCCGATTAAAATGATTCTCAAGGAAGTCTGGCGACACTTGCGCCCACAGGGTCGAGTTGTCGCCACAGCCTCGAATTTAGAGAATCTTTACGCCCTTTCCGAAAGCTTCGCCGAGTTGCAAGTCCGCAACATCGAGGTAGTCCAGTCCGCCGTCAACCGCTTGGAGACTCGGGGCTTGAGTCAAACCTTTGCCGCCGTCAATCCCATCTTTATTCTCAGCGGTGAAAAGTTGGATTAGTCGTTAGTCATTAGTCATCAGTCATTAGTCCTTAGACGGAAATATTCCCACACCACATCAAAGATGGTGATGTGGGCCCGGAGGCTGTATCACTGAGAATCAAACATTAAATGCAATTCTTAACCTTTTTTACGTTAGCTTAACGTTCATAATACTTATAATAAGGCCGACCTTAGCTGGAGCGATCGCCTGAGTTGAAATTTTGGATCGCCGGTTGAGGATGGGGGACGAACCTGTGCCTTAACCATCCTTGTATCCTTGTATCCTTGTATCCTTGCATCCCAAATCGACCGAGCCCGCCCAAAAAACAAAATTTTAGACCATAGTTCCAACCCCCAGATTCATCTGTGGACTAAATCTAAAATCTAAAATCTAAAATCTAAAATCTAAAATCGACTGACCTGCCGTCTCCTGTGAGAAATTCATTTTATGCCTTGGTCTCGTATCCTGAGTGGAATAGTTGCGATCGTCCTTGCTTTGGGAATGATTATTATGGGGGGATGGTACTTCACCCTCGGCTTTGGCGTCATCGTGTACCTAGGTCAATTGGAATATTTTCAGTTAGCCCGAGCTAAGGGCATTGCACCTGCTGGCAAAACCACCTTAGTTGTCAGTCAAATTCTGCTGATTACTGCCGCCCTGGCGCCTCAACTCGTAGACGCCATGTTCCCCTTAGCCGGAACTTTCATCTGTTTCTATCTGTTGTTCCAACCGAAGTTATCGACGATCGCCGATATTGCCGCTTCTATTTTAGGATTGTTCTACGGCGGCTATTTGCCCAGCTATTGGATACGGCTGCGAGTCGGACTCGATCCTGCCAATGTGGCTACAACCCAATTTTCGCAATTAGTAGCAAGCAATTTGCCCGTTAACATTTACTCGTCCCAGTCTTGGACAAGTTCCAGCAGCATATCTTTAGGATTGACTTCGCTGCTGGTGGCTTTCCTCTGCATCTGGGCCGCTGACATTGGCGCTTATTTTGTCGGCAAATTCTTCGGCCGCACTAGCCTCTCCCACATCAGCCCTAAAAAAACCGTTGAAGGTGCCGTATTTGGAGTTTGCGGCAGTATCGCCGTGGCCGCCGCCTGGTCTTGGTATTTACAATGGCCGGGGTGGCCGTATACTGGGGCAGCTTTTGGTCTGTTGATTGGCGTTGCTAGCTTGTTGGGAGATTTAACTGAGTCGATGATGAAACGAGACGCCGGCGTTAAGGATTCGGGACAGTTGATTCCCGGTCACGGCGGCATTCTCGATCGCACTGACAGTTATGTTTTTACCGCACCCTTAGTCTACTATTTTGTGACTTTGTTATTGCCCGCGATCGACTCTTTTTTAATTAATCCGTAATTGGGAATTGGGAATTGGGCATCGGGCATCGGGCATCGGGCATCGGGCATATGAATTTGGAGGCAGATCAGAGCGTTCGGGTATGTATTCCCAGGCTCTTCCTGGGAACCAGTTACAGCCAACAAACAACAGACAACAGTCAACAGACAGGGAGCATCTCAGTTTTGCGGGTGCATCTCAATGCAAGCAAATATGTTTGTATGGGCTATAGCATGACCGTAGTCAATATGGGATTATAACTAATAACTTATATACGGTCATGCTTCGCCCTCTTCAAAAACCAGATGCACCCAGTTTTGCATTTATAATAGAGCGTCCCCGCTCGCGAGTACAATACGCGAACTCTTAAGCTCGTACTATTTTGCATTTATATTGCGAGCTTAAGAGCTCGCGAGGACAATACGCGATCTCTTAAGCTCGCAATATAATAAAAAAAATGCTTTTTACAAAAATGAGATGCTCCCCAACAGATAACAAACAACAAACAACAAACAACAGCCAACAAACAACAAATAACTAAGGCAAAACTCGAATTCCACCCCGACAAACAATCTCCCCCGGACTCAAAATCAACTCATCAATTGCAACTTCCTGTCCGAAATCAATTTTAAAATCCTTGAAATCACTGCTCTTGATTTCTCCATTGACTTCGATTTCCGGTACTTCAAACATCAATTCGCGACCGCTAGCAATCCGCAAACCAGTCCGCAATACAACAGGAATTTGCGTACCCCCAGCGCGCAAAATTGTCGCCACCAGCGTCAACTTCCCCGCCTCAATTTCGATCTGCGAATTTTCCAACTTCAGCGACTTTTCGCTATCTGTCAGCGGCAACATTGGCAGCAAAAATTCACTCAAAGCATCCGCCAGCAAAGGCGCTTTCAGGGACGCATTCAAATCCGCTTGAGAGAGCCTCAAAACGCCAGTCACGGGAACCGATTCGAGCAGGCGCAGTGGTTTGCCTTTGAGAGCTTGACCGAGGTTGATGCGAATCCCACAGCCCTCTAGGGCAACTTCTGTTAGGTGTAATCCTTTATACACGGCACCGCGAGCCGCTGCCGTTACTTTGGGGATTGCACCGCTGAAAATTTGTCGATCGCTCCCCTCAATTTTCACCTTCAACTCATCAACCTGCTGAACTTGCGATCGCAGCAACAACTGCACCGCCGGAGACAGCACCGAACTTGCGATCCGGCTGCCTTGGCTCGGCGGCGGTGTCTCCCCTTCCTCGTCGAGGTTGGCAGTCCCACCAGAGCTGGCCGCAGTAGCTATATTGTCAAATAAAAGAGAGTGGCGATCGACAGTCATAAACAATTTGAAAATTACAAACCTTAATATTCAAACACAAAAATTTAACTATTAACGAGCGCATCCCGTCTCACAAACCCGGTTTATACAAAGAAATATCGCCCTCAACCTCGGATTTTCCCTAAGAACGGGTTGATGAACCCACCTCGTGACATACTCCAGAAGCCGAAATCAGACATCAGCAACGCCTGAAGCAGAAAAAATCTCACCCTTCCCCCCTCAGGCTTTCTCCTGAGTTTGCCAGTTGTGCGATCCCGAGGGAAATTTCGCGATCGAGCGTATAAAATTAACCAGCAGTACTGGTTTTATGGTAGTGTTAGTTAATGGTCGTGTCAGACCCACACATTTTAAATCAGCAACAAACCAACGGTGCAGGCAATAGCCTCCCGCGAGTCTTTTCCTCGTAGTTTTTGCACAACATTCAGGGTTATGCCATAAGGACAATCTGCACCAGGCGCAACGCCCTGCAAGGATTGGTTAGCAAACATTAGAATTTCTTCCCAACCAGGAATTGAACATTGGTAGCATCGGTTAATCCATTAACCGTGTCGTATTTCCTCCCTCCACCGCTCGGGTGTTGGGGCTTTCCACATTCCCGTCATGTCTGATGAAAGGCTGCAAAAAATCCTCGCCCAGTGGGGCATTGCCTCTCGCCGTCTTGCAGAACAGATGATTGTAGCTGGACGAGTCCGGGTTAATGGCAATATTGTTCGTTTAGGACAAAAGGCGAATCCCGATCGCGATTTCATCGAAGTCGATGGAGTCCCAGTGAAACCAACAGATAGACCGGCAGAGGTCTATCTGTTGCTCAACAAACCCGCAGGCGTAGTTTCTACTTGCAGCGATCCCAGGGCGCGATCGAAAGTTCTCGACTTGCTGCCGCCCAAACTGCGATCTGGTCAAGGCATCCATCCCGTAGGACGCTTAGATGCAGATTCCACAGGCGCCCTATTGCTCACCAATGATGGTAAGCTGACATTTTGTTTGACCCATCCGCGTCACTCGATCGCCAAAACTTATCAAGTTTGGGTGCTCGGCGATCCCCCGGAACCCATACTACAAGCGTGGCGTCAGGGCATTATCTTGTCCGGTAGAAAAACATTACCCGCGAAAGTTAGAGTTATCGATCGCGCGAGAGACCAAACTCTGTTAGAAGTAATTCTATCAGAAGGGAGAAACCGACAGATTCGGCGCACCGCCGAGCAGTTGGGATATCCAGTGGTGCGCCTGCACCGCACAGCCATTGGCCCGATTCAATTGCAGCCCCCCGCAGGGCCGATATTGGCACCGGGCTGCTACCGACCCCTAGAAGATTCAGAAATTATTTTTTTATGGAATCTAGTCAACCTAACATCAATAAGCGTGCCAGTGAATCCCCAGGAGCACAGCATATGACAAAGAATTTATTGTTTTTATTCTCCCAAATAACTAAGAAGAAACTGCACTCCCAAGAGCCAGAAACTCCTCAGAAGAAATTAGCGGCAATAGGATCTCAACTCCGGGAGTACCGCGAACAGCAGTCGATTTCTTTGGACAGAGTAGCTGTCGTAACCATGATTCGGCGGAATCTGCTGCAAGCCATCGAAGACGGCCAACTCGACCAACTCCCCGAACCCGTCTACACTCAAGGTTTGATCAAGCGGTACGCCGAAGCAATGGGTTTGGACGGAACTCAGTTTGCCGACTTTTTCCCGATCGAACCGCCACCGCGATCGACCACCAAGCTATCCTGGCAGAATGGGCCACAATTGCGGCCGATGCACCTGTACCTTTTTTACACATTTCTAATTATCTGTTCAGTCAATGTCTTATCTCAGTTGATGGGCGGTTCTCTGACAACAAAAAACGGTACGGGAACCAAAGAACTAGCTCTTGAGCAAGAACAAGCTCGTTTAGCCCAGAGCGCCTCAAAAAATCAGAAAGCCGATAGTTACGATGCTGTGGAAGCAGCAAGAACAGGTCAAAGTTTAGATAAATCTGGCAATAAACCAGTCATGGTTAACGTCAGTTTAAAAGACGAATCATGGATGAAGATTGAAGTTGATGGCAAACCCGAGTTTGAGGGAACTTTGCCTTCAGGAACTGTCCGCACCTGGCAGGCCCAAAACAAATTGGTAGTTCTAGCTGGTAACGCCGGCGGTGTAATGATTGCTGTGAATAACGGACAAGCCGAACAACTCGGAGAATCTGGAGTTGCCAAACAAGTTGTTTTTACCGCCGACGAACTCAAGCCTTCAGCAAAGCCCAAAAATGAAGGATAATCGGGCATCGGGCATCGGGCATTGGGCATGGGACATAGTTAATAGTTAATAGTTAGTCGTTAGTAGTTAGTCGTTTCTCTAATAACCAATGCCCTATGCCCTATGCCCTATGCCCAATTCCCAATGCCCAATTCCCAATTTTCAATTTTTCTGGGGAGCGCGCCCGCAGATGTAAGTCATGGTTTTGAGCCGATCGCGCACCTCCCAATTCAAAGCTTCGCGCCGATACCGCCAGCCCCAATTTCCCTCTGCTTTCCCCGGAAAATTCATCCGCGCGTCGGTATCCAAACCCAACAAATCTTGAAAGGGCACGATCGCCAAATTAGCAATAGAAAACCAACCCATGCGGATTAAAGACCAGTGAATTCCTTGGGGATCGATGCAGCCCAAATAACGCAAAACCTCATCTCTTTCGTAGTTTTGCAGTTGATTGAACCAGCCAACAGTCGTGTCGTTGTCGTGGGTACCGGTGTAAACTACACAGTTACGAACATAATTGAAAGGCAAAAAAGGATCGCCAGGCCCCGCACCGAAAGCAAACTGCAAAATCTTCATTCCGGGAAACTCAAACCGATCGCGCAAAGCTTCCACTTCCGGAGTAATTACCCCCAAATCCTCAGCGATAATCGGCAAATTGCCGAACTTCTCGTTAATTACCTCAAACAAAGCCGTTCCCGGCGCATTAATCCACTCTCCGTCGATCGCAGTTTCCTGCCCGCGCTTCACCGCCCAGTAAGCATCAAATCCTCGAAAGTGGTCAATCCGAGTCACATCTACATAAGCGAAAATCGCCTCAAAACGCTGCACCCACCACTGAAAATTAGTTGCTTCCAAAGCCTCCCAATTGTAAACAGGATTGCCCCACAATTGACCTGTTGCGCTGAAGTAATCCGGCGGAACTCCCGCCATCAAAGCTGGTTCTCCAGTTGCTTCATCCAAACAAAACAAGTCCGGATGCGACCACACATCAGCACTGTCGTGAGCGACATAAATCGGAATGTCACCAATAATTTTAATGTCGCGCAGGTTCGCATAGCGTTTCAACTCAGTCCACTGGCGGAAAAACTCGAACTGCACGTATTTGTAGTAATAAATCTCATTATGTAGCTCCTGCCGCCACTTGTCTAGCGCCTCCGGTTGGCGCTGTGCAATTTCTGGTTCCCAAGTGTGCCAGCTCGTGCCGTTGAAGCTGTCTTTTAGTGCCATAAATAAGGCATAATCTTCCAGCCAACTCGCTTTGCTCTCGCAAAAAGCCGAGAATTCTCTTTGCTGCACCGGCGATGCTTTCGCTTTGAAGTTTTCGCAGGCTTTTTTGAGCAGGGGTATTTTGTGTGCGATCGCGCGATCGAATTCTACTGTATCCAGGGGAAATTCCGGCGAATGAGCTAAATCTTCATCGCTGAGCAATTGCTCGTCCCGCAGAATTTCCGGGCTCAGCATCAGCGGATTTCCTGCCATTGCTGAATAGCACGAATAAGGAGAATTGCCGTATCCAGTCGGGCCCAGCGGCAATATCTGCCAGTATTGCTGGTCGCTCTCTACTAAAAAGTCAATAAAGCGATATGCTTCTATTCCCATATCCCCAACACCAAATCGGCTGGGAAAAGATGTCGGGTGGAGTAAAATGCCGCTAGCTCGGGGAAAAAGCATAATCTATCTAAAGATATAGGAGTTAAACATTGACAATTTGACCGATATTCCCTAGAGGTTAAACTTCGCAGTTTGTAGGGCGATTTTCAGGGCAAATACTTTTGCGATTGTCTCATATTTTCTGCTGGAACGTGGCTAAATATTTGTGTCGCAATCTCATCACAAATGCTGAGGCGATCGCACCCAGTTTATGCACAAGTTTATTTATAACTTTTAAGTGGCTTTCGCTCTATCTGTCTGGAGTCGTACATTGCGATCTCCGGGCCAAACATCAAACAAGTTCCCAAACAGGATGCAACTATATGTCCGCGTTCCAAACCCTGATGCAGTAAGCGATCCGATTTTAGATTTTAGATTCTTCGACCGGAGCGAGCGAACAAGTTTTAGACTTTAGCTTTACTCCACATATTCATCACCGGAGCAGAAACAGGAGTCTAAAATTTTTGGTTTTCTGCACACTCATAGCTTCAGGGGCTTGTACAGGTTTTTGGGCGGGGTCATTGATAATCCAAAATGGCATTAGCCCTCCTGCTCCTGAGAGCCAATGCACAAATCAGCCGACTGTTTTTGTATCTCAACAAACAGTCGGCTGCAAAATTACGGTGAAAATGCTGAGCTTAAGTTTCCTTGTTCAACAATTTCTCAACTTGTTTGAGAGCTATAGTGCCGACATTGTAAGCAGCCCAGCCGCCCGCCAACAAAACCGGACTCAATACTATTAGTATGCGCCAGTCAAAATCCATGAGTTCTCCTCCTAAAGTTTTTTAACAAATTCTCATAATCTATTTGTATCTCATTTTGTCGCCATTCTCCTGACTCCTCAAGCAAATATTGTCGCCGAAAAAGTTCCTCCACAGCAAGGAGCGATCGCGCTTGCAGGACATCGCGCCCCAGTAATTGAGACTGCAACTCGCTCTCGTCAACCTTGATCCGCTGTCCTTACACCAAATTATCCCAAAATCTGCTTGGCAATCCCTTCCACCACTTGAGTTAGAGGGTCTTTAGGGAAGTGCAGGGCAAACACCCCCTTGCTGGCTAACAGCATCATCTTGTCGCTGTGGGGCAGCACCCCTCCAACTGGGATGTTGTAAATACTCTCTACTTGCTGCTTCAAATCCTCGAAATCCAAGGATTCTGGCGCTTTGTTGATCGCGATCAAAATCTTGGGAACTTCTAATTTGCGGGCCACATCTACCGTGACAGCCGTTCCCTGAAAATCTTGCTGATCCGGACGCAGAATCAGCAGCAGGATATCCGAAATCGTGATGCTGAGAAGGGTTTCTTCGTTGAGTCCTGGGTGCGTGTCAATAAATAGGTAGTCTAAGTTCAGAACGTCGATCAGTTCTTGAAAGCCGTCGGTAAGCAGTCCCACGTCGTAGCCTTCCCGCAAAACTCGCGCTATCTCCCCTGCTTTAATGCTCGAAGGAATCAGATAGAGGCTGCCGTTACGGGCTAATTTTGGCAGCAGCGAACTCACATTGTAAGCCGTATCCGAGATCGGACACCTGCCCCACAGGTAATCGTTGAGGCAGCGATCCATGTTGTTCTCGCTGAAACCGAACAGCACGTGAATCCCGGGCGATTGAATGTCTGTGTCCACAATGGCGACCCTGTTTCCGCCGCGAGCGATAATAGATGCCAGGTTTGCAGTCATGTTAGATTTGCCAGTGCCACCCCGGTAAGAGTGGACAGAGATGATTTTGGACATGATAGGCGTATTGCAAAGATTAAACAATTATCTCTTTAAGTCTAATCATTTATGGACTTTCAAGTTTTTGAGATGCTGGACTTTTATTTAGATTCAGTTGTTGATTTATGTCCTCTATAGTTGGGAACCCTGCTTAGCTACGAAGTCTGCCAATCAATCAGACTCTAGAAAAGAAGGCATTAATGAGAGGTAGATCGGATTGTAGTCTACAACCAAAAGTAATCTCAATAACCCGATAGGTAAAATAGATAGAAGGCGTAGTAATTCGGCCGCTAGGCTTAACACCGTCAAAACGGAATGTAAATCATATTTGACCGTAGATTCTACAACGATGACAGGGAGAAACGCGGACAATCAATTATTATGCAATTCACGATCGCATCATATATCATATCGATCGATCTTCCTTGCCGCTCAAATCCTCCTGGTCTGTTAAAGTATCAATCTTTTCCTGCTTCGTAAAACTTACCCAAACTTAACTAAAGCCATCTTTAGCTACAATGAAAGAGTTCACTTCCTGCGCTATTGGGTGGTCGGCCATCCCAAGATAAGCAGGCTATCCCCCAATAGCCTTGGGTTCCCAATTTAAAATATTTAAACTGGCATTAAGATCGCGGTCTACCGACAGACCACAAGCAGGACAATCATAAGTCCGAACGCTGAGTGGCATATCTTTTTTATGCCCGCAATTAGCACAAATCTTAGAACTGGGAAACCATCGATCTACCAGCACTAATTGGGAGCCATACATTTTGCATTTATACTCTAACTGTCGCCTGAATTCGTAAAAACCTAAGTCGGATATTGCCCCAGCCAGCTTGTGATTTGCCAGCATTCCGCTGACATTCAAGTC
>NZ_JAEQCF010000178.1:0-2643 GCF_020738625.1 Microcoleus sp. PH2017_09_SFU_O_A | reverse complement strand
ACCTAACTTACTGGCTACTTTTCTCAAAATAATTAAAGTCAGTGAAGGAGTCGCCCCCTCCACTGCTCTCCAAAACGGAACGTGATAGTTTCCCATCATTGGGCTCCTCAATAAAACGGCTGTTGTCATCAGTACGTCATTACCAACATATCGTTTTCCCAAACCCAAAGGCTTGGTTCCACTGGTGGCTTAGGTTTAGCACTTTTACAGCTAGATTTGTTACCGAGACTGCCATCGTTGGCGGTCTTTGTGTCGTGGCAATGTCGATGGAGTAGTTGCCAATTATCATAAGATTCCCTTCCACCTTTCGATTTAGGGATGATGTGGTCAACTTCTATCGAATCTCCATCTTTGAAGTAGTTATCGCAGTGGGTGCATTTCCCTTTTTGACGCTTGAGTAGTTTAGACACTCTCGCAGGTATTTCGGGGTGTACTCCCATTCTTGAACTCCAATATAACCAGTCACCGTCGTAGGGGGATGCTTTTCCTTTTACCTTTACATAGCGTTTTATTTCCGTGGAGCTATGTTGTATTAGCGCATAAGGATTGTTACCCTCTCCGGTTGCAAACACCCAGTTATTGCCTTCTACGGTTTTGAAGTATTTAAGGCGTATCCACCCTCTGCCTTTGTTCCTATGACGATGACGACCCCATTTGAGGAGCTTCCAAACCACTAAGTGCCACAGCCTTGCAAATATTTTCTGGCTGACGACTGAACAGAAGTAGTTACACCAACCCCGTATGATAGGATTGAGATTCTTAATTAAAGTCGCTTGATTTAAGCCACGCGACTTATTTATTACTTCTGCAACTTTTCTGTAGTGCCTCTTCTGGCTTTCCTTACTGGGGGTGATAATAGTTTTAAAACCCAATAAGACACCTCTAGTCCCTATTCCCGAGTTATATTTTCCTACTGGAAACTGCTTGATGTTGAATCCTAGAAAGTTAAATCCAGATTCTTCCCCATCTAGTCTATTCAGGGTATGGGCTATCTTTGTTTTACTCGGTTTTAGTTCTAACCCAATGTCACTTAACCACTTCTCTATCTCAACCTTACACAGCTTTACGACTTCTACATCCTCATGGAGGACTACGAAATCGTCAGCATATCTTATCAGTGAAATCGATTTGATTTTGTCTCGTAATCCACAAGTATGACCACGAGAGTCTCTCATCTCGAATTTTGGGGCTAAACCCATAATCAATTCCTCAAGCCCATGTAAGGCGACATTGGCAAGTAGAGGTGAAATCACCCCGCCCTGTGGTGTACCTTCATCAGTTGGGAACAGCTTGTTTCCATCCATTACACCAGCTTTTAACCAAGCTCGGATTTGTCTCCATAAGGTAGGATAGGTATTCAATTTTGAGAGAAGTACATCATGGTTAATGCGGTCGAAGCATTTGCTAATGTCGGCATCCAGCACATATTTTGATTTTTGCTTTATTGCCAAGAATATTGCTCCGATAGCATCGTGACATGAGCGCCCAGGTCTGAAGCCGTATGAGTTAGCTTCAAATCGCGCTTCCCATTCTGGTTCTAAAACCAGTTTGACTAACGCTTGCAAAGCTCGGTCTTCCATTGTCGGTATGCCTAATGGTCTTTCCTCATCTGTCCCTGGTTTGGGTATCCAAACTCGGCGTGTTGGCTTAACCTTAGAACCCAGTGATATTTTATTTATCAAGGCGAAACGTTGCTTTGGGGTTAGCGATTTCACACCATCCACACCAGCCGTCTTCTTCCCTTGATTATCCTGAGTTACCCGACGAACCGATAATGCTCTTGCTGTCCAAGAACTTATCAACAATTTCTGGAGTTTGCGTACTAGCTTGACATCACCACGATTAGACGCTTGATATATCCGTTTTTGCAACTTAAAGACGTTACGTTCTAGCTTTCGCCAGTTGATATCGCTCCATTCATACATCGGTTTTATTGCCGTGTTCATGACATTTACATTGCGAATTGTAGCTATACCATCCGTATTACCGTGAGTCCGTTAGCATATCCTTCACCATTACAGTGAGGCGTTGGCTTCTGACTCAATCTCTACCACCTGTTACCTGGATAATCCAGAGGTTTCGTCTTAGCTGACTGCTCGGAGTATTCGACCTCTCCGAGAGTAATCAGGTGGGTTACTTCGTTCCTCATAACCTTTGGTTTGTTCCATTAGGATGTCACCTTTTCACCGAGTTTTTGGGTAACGTAGGTATGTCGGGCAAAATCCTCATACCACCCTGTACTAATGCCCTTTTGGGACTACCAGCGCAAGAAGCCTTATTTCGCTGGTTCGGAGTAACGGTGATTCAGGCAGTGACTTCACTTTCGTTATCCATAGGAACTTGCTCACGGGATACCACTTTTTAGGCTAGTAGCTCTTTCCGCTTTTATCCCCGCTTCACCGATTGATGGCTAGTCTCTACAGTGGGGGATATGCTTTCACCTCTACGTCTGAGGGGCAGGATTTGACGCTTTCTAGGATACTGACGCTCACCTGCAAGGTTATTAAGTTATCATCTACAAGGGATTAAAGTGCTTTCCTCAATCCTGATGGATTACCCTGTAGAAGCCAGTCATCCCCCGATTTCTCGGTTTCGACTGAACGAATCGCACTTGGCAGCACCATTTAAGTCTGCATTCACAAT
>NZ_JAEQCF010000087.1:0-24348 GCF_020738625.1 Microcoleus sp. PH2017_09_SFU_O_A | reverse complement strand
TTAATCAGGGTGCATCTACTAATTTAGTCTCCGGTAGCACCGTACCTCTTTCGGGATAGTTTCGGAAATTTGCCAGAATTTGCTCATAAAGTGCGATCGACAAAAAAAACCCGGCCAAAATTGGTCGGGAGTTAATTATCAGGGTGCATCTACTAATCTACTCTCCGGTAACACCACACCTTTTTCCGGAGAATTTGGGAAATTTGCCAGAATTTACGGCTGTGCGTGCGATCGCTCAAAAAAAACCCGGCCAAAATTGGTCGGGAGTTAATTATCAGGGTGCATCTACTAATCTACTTTCCTGGGAATTCAGTAGCAATCGGGACAGTTGTATCAAAATTTTCAACAGATCGCTTGATGATACCCAAAATCTGAATTTCGCAGTCGGGAGGGGCGATCGTATTTCGGATGGAGCGATCGAGCTAGCGTCAGCCCCAGAATAGAGTTTGGGGCTGGGTATTACCGCCGTTTGTTTTGATTTGTCGGCGGTTTGACAGGCTCTTGTCTGTTTAAGTAGTATAAAAGTGCGATCGTTCCCCCTATCAAGATACCTACTACTACCAAACCAACAGCTATAACTTTTGCTCCTCCAGAAAAAAACACGTAAATAAACCCCAGATAAGGAACCCCTAACAAAATAGCAGTAGCTATCGTTTTTAAAGAAGTTAATTTAATCTCTATTTCCAGATGCTTGTAAGGTTTTCCTTGAAATTTGTAGTAGGTTCTAGATGAACCTAAACGCTGTGGACGAGTTATCAATGGTTTTGGACTAGGCATACCGTACTATTGGGGATATGTTCGTTAATAGTTATTTGTTCTGAAGTTTCCTATTTAATCCGGATTGAATCAGGGAAGGATGTAGATTGGAAGTTTGCGGTATATAAAAAAAGGCAAATTGCACTGCTACATCGGGTGCATCTCAATGCAAGCGAAGATATCCGTAGGGGCGAAGCATGACCGCAGTCAATATGAGATGATAACTAATAACTTATATGCGGTCATGCTTCGCCCTCTTCCAAAACCAGATGCACTGCCACATCTCGCATAACGCATCTATTCTCTTCGCAGAACCACATCTATTTTCCTGAAACCCTTACCAAAATCATGTATTAATTAATTATCTCTAGTTGCAATACATTTGATTTTGATTGGAAGAGAATTATGAGTGAGTTCGATATTACAAGTTTTGATTTTGCAGACTTTGGCTGTTCTAACGGTAGCTCAATTCAATTTGGAATCAACATACTCAAAGGGCGTAAGGGATTTGGCATCGATCTCGATCCGAAGAAGGTAGCATCAGCCAAAGCTGCTGGATATGATGCCATCAAAGGAGATTTTTGCAATCTCGATCTCCCTGATGGTTGCGTGGATTTTACAATTCTCAACCATACTTTGGAGCATTTACCTAAATTAGATTATGCCAAAGAAGCCATAAAAAATGCTATCCGAATTTCTAGAAAATTCGTTTTTATTAAAGGGCCTTTTTTTGATGCCGATGACTACTTAAAATCTTTAGGACTAAAATTTTATTGGTCTGACTGGACAGGTCATACTTTACATCTCCAAGCCCAACAGGTAAAGAACATTCTTGAAGAACTCAATGTTCCCAACTATGAAATTTATGGGAGAGTCTTGGTCAACTCTTCTCAAGATACAACTATTCACCCGTTATCGTCACTCAAAAACCAACAGCATTGGGAACAAGAAAAACATGAAGTAAAACCAATAGTGGAATTCAACCAACCAGTTTATCGAGAAGTTGTTGGCATTATTTGGTTGTCTAATAATGTAAGTGTATCCGATGTTCGCAATCTCCCATACAAACATTTGATTTATCAAAAAGGTCTCACTTTTTCTTGAGCGACTGAGCAAAGGTACGTAGTTGCGCTTCAGCGCTCTTAGCTAATATCAGGAAAGAGCGCTGAAGCGCAACTACGTACCTAATTTGTCAAATGCTGTAAACTATCAACAGTCAACAGTCAACCGTCAACTGTCAACTGTCAAAAGATATAATTCAGACTTTTGACAAAATCCACATTCCATGACAATTTCCATCAGCGCCAGGGATACTGTTACGAATATCTGTTTTAGCTAGCTGAGTTAAATGTGGCAATAAAGCCCGGATTTCTTCATCAGACAAGTGTTCAAGTTTTTGGCGCAGTTTAATACCAGCATCGTTCCAGTAACACCCACGTAAAATTGTAATATCTGGGAAAATTTCCTGGATGCTATCAGCATTGTAGCCGACGCGATAATGCTGGTGATTTTTCCAGACACTTTCTCTCATTTTTTTATTGAGGTTAGTTTCATGACTGGCAAATGGAACAAGTGCAAATACATACTTCCGTGATGCTGCACGCATATTAATCGCTGCTTTTTTGTCAGCCTCGATATGTTCTAGGACTTCAATCGAGGCTACTAGATCGTAGGATTCTGATGAGGGAGTCAAAGTATCGTAAGTGTCACATTTGACATTTTCAATCACCCATTCGGTGGCCATCCGCATCCCTAATCGCTGTTGAATATTGGCTTTAGTATCAATATCCGTGAGGTAAAACTCAATTGCAGGAAATTCTAGAGCGAGAGCTACCTCCGTTAATCCAGCTCCACAGCCAACGCTGAGAAAGGATTTGATTTCTGCCGTTTTTAAGGCTTCGATTAATCCTTCACGCATCTGAAGATAGCGTAGGTAAGCCCATCGCTTTCTGGTCATTAGTTGGAGCTGAACTTTATTGAGATATCGTCTTTGAAGAACAGGGTCTAACATAATACTTACTTGAAACTCCTAAAAATATCTATCTATGAAGCAAGTTGAAGTAGCTCATTGCAGAAAAGATTGTAAATGCTAAAAGCAGCACGTTTTGGTGAATATCTAGCCGCTGTTTCAATAGCATTTAACTTGAGTTGCAATAAGACATTGCGATCGGCTTGAATGAGCTTACCAATTCCCTTGACACAATCCTCAATCGATGTGGTGTCAACGACTACGGAGTTAAAGTCAGCGATCGCAAATTCATCTGTTCCTCCTTTATCGGGGACAACTGGAATGCAGCCAGAAGCCATTGCTTCTATAGCTGTACGGCCAAAAGCCTGGAAATCAGAAAGATCTAGAAATATATCTGAGTTTCGCAGCAGGGCCGCGACTTCGGAGCGACTCAGATGAGGAAAAATCGTAGTATTTTCTGGAATCGGTATCCCAGCAGATTCAATCAGACTCCGGTCAGAGCCAAAGATAGTAAAATGTACTTGATTTGGAAACAAATCTGATAAAATTTTAGCGACAGCTAATGTACGACGGGGAGCGCGTCTGGCCGTGGTGAATCTTACCATCATAGAAATCTCTATACGAGAGTTTTCACTCTTCAGATCGGGGGAGTAAACTTGATGGTCGATGCTGGCTTCTACTTTGTGGACTTTAACAGCATGATTGCGATTAACAATCTCGCACAACCACTGAGTTTTAGCAAACTGGATAGCATGGGGAATCAGTCCATAGGATTGTCGCGCTTCTTCCCATTCTGGAGTATCTATGTAAGAAAATAATGGTTCGTAATCTTGTATGTAGTAAGCTGGCAATATCTGGGGATTTTCTCTAACTAACGCTTCCAGGATTTTTACTGAACTGTAAGTAGTAGCACAGACTACAGAGAAATCTTGAGCTAATTTTTTGAACTCAGTTAAAGTTTGATAAGAAGCTGCAATTTCACCAATTTCGGGAATTTCTTTGTAACCATTTAAAAAGTCAGTAAAGTTAGACTGATTGACGGCTATTTTGATAGGAATCCCAGAGCGATAAAGTGCTAAGGATTCTTGCACTACTGAATGAGCGCCTCCTCCACCGCCTTTGACGGGGAGAATAAACAAAATTTTGGGAAATTCATGATTGACATTTAACTTGACAGCAGATCGCTCGTAGGAAACTGTTTTGTCTTGTGGATCGGGCTGACCGTTTTGGGCTAAGGCTTGCCTTAATTTGTAATAGGCTGGCGAAAAGTTTGGGTCAAGCTCGAATGCTTGACTGTAACAGCTAATTGCCTCTTCCCACTGCTGTCTTTGGCTGAGAAGTTCTCCTAAATTGTAGTAAAATTTGGCCGAAGAATCGGGTTTCAGTTCAATAGCTTTACGGTAACTGGCGATCGCCTCATCTATCTGTCCAAGTTGTTGCAAAGCTTCGCCCAAACGATAGCAAGCAGTGGGGAGGTTGGGTTTGAGTTCGATCGCCTGACGGTAAGAGGCGATCGCTTCAGACCACTGCTTCATTTGACCTAGAGCATTTCCTAGGTTGTGGTAAGCTTTAGAAAACTTCGGTTGCAGCTCTATAGCTTTACGGTAACAAGGGATAGCCTCGGAATGTCTCCCTTGTTGCTGCAAAAGCTCTCCTAAGCTGAATTGCAACTCAGGAATATTTGGGTTAAGTTCGATCGCCTGACGGTAAGAGGCGATCGCTTCAGACCATTGCTTCAGTTGACCCAGAGCATTTCCTAAGTTATGGTAAGCTTTAAAAAACTTCGGTTGCAGCTCAATAGCTTGACGGTAACAGGCGATCGCTTCCTGATATTTCCCTTGTTGCCGCCAAAATTCCCCTAAACTGTGGTGAAAGTCAGGGTTATTTGGGTTGAGTTCAATAGCTTGACGGTAAGCGACAATCGCTTCTTCCATTTCTCCAAGTTGTTGCAAAGCTTCCCCTAAACGGTAGTAAGCTGTGGGGAGGTTGGGTTTGAGTTCGATCGCCTGACGGTAAGAGGCGATCGCTTCAGACCACTGCTTCATTTGGCTCAGGGCATTTCCTAGGTTGTGGTAAGCTTTAGAAAACTTCGGTTGCAGCTCTATAGCTTTACGGTAGCTGGCGATCGCTTCAGAATGTCGCCCCAGCCGTTGCAAAACCTCTCCTAAACTGCGGTGAAACTCAGAGTTATTTGGGTTGGCTTGAATAGCTTGAGCGTAAATAGCGATCGCTTCTTCTAATTTCCCTTCCCGTTCAAGTTTTTGGCCAGTTTGGAAATGATTTTCTGCCTTTTCTAGATCGACTTTTTCTGACATATAAACCCTATTTTCAGTTGATAGTTGACAGTTGATAGTTGACAGTTGACAGTTGACAGTTGTTATGTGTTATTTTTTAATATTTCCCAATAATCAGTAACTAATGACTAATCACTGCTGACTAATGACAGGTGCATCTGGTTTTTGAAGAGGGCGAAGCATGACCGCATATAAATTATTAGTTATAACCTCCTATTTTCTGCGGTCATGCTTCGCCCCTACGGATATATTCGCTTGCATTGAGATGCACCCCTAATGACTGCTAACTAATGACTAATATCATTTCCGGCTGCATCGGAATAGAGAGCATCCCGTTTTTGTAGGGGCGAAGCATTCGCGCTAAAAATCTCTCATATAGTCGATAGGATACAGGCGCGAATGCTTCGCCCTTGCGGATATGTTTGCACAATCGGGATGCTCCCTCGGAATAATATATTTGGATGATAAGCTATCGCACATTTAAATTGTATATTCAGGGCGGGCGGGACACCCCACAAGAGTCTGATTTTTTTTGATATCCAATTTAAATGCAGAACAGTTTATCAGTGCGATCTATGCCGCGATCTATGCCGCGAGCGAGACGCTCGCACTCTCATAATACCGATGCTGCCGGATTTGATATGATATGTTCGCGGAGCTTGAGGCGTAAACGATCGAGAGTTTGATTGTTCTTGATTTCCTCAGTCAAAGCTTTGACATTAATATCGGGATGCTTCTGTTTAAACGCTGTAGAACCTTGTTTAGAAAGCTCTTGACGGCGTTCGTGTCCAAAACTTTTAGACTTAGAGTGATAGACATAGGCATTGTCAGCGATCGCTAGTTTAAACCCAGCTTTCTTAGCTCGAATTGAAAAATCATTCTCTTCCCCATACCCGTAGGGAAAACTCTCTTCATCCAGCCACCCAATTGCCTCAAGCACTGCTCTCTTAATCATGTAGCAGAAGCCATTAACAAAATTCACATTAGGAAATGCCTTTTCCGAAACATTTTCTACTAATTCACTAAAAGTCTCCAGTGAAAATCCATCAGGAACGCTGTTAATCATCCAGCCCCCCTTATTGTCAAATATTTCAGGAATCGATTGCCAAGATGCACAATTTGACAGAGGCCCGACTATGCCAATATCTTTTCGTGAATTAGCACAGTCAACTAATTTTTCTATCCAGCCAGGAGTGACAATTGTGTCGCTATTCAACAAAATTATATAGTCACCCGTACTGGCCCGCATACCGATATTAGCTGCTTTGGTATAACCGCGAGCCGTCTCATTTCTCAAAACAATTGCTTGCGAAACATCTTTAACCCACGCCTGAATAAAATCTCTGGTTTCTGGTTGAGAGCCATCATCTACGATGAGCAAGCGATAGTCAACCTTGGTGTGTCGGACAATAGAGGTTAAACACTCTTTCACATCCTCTAAAGCATTATGAACGCAGACAACAATATCAACTTGATATCGTATAGATTTTGAGATCGGCGAGAATTGAACTGGTAACAGCATTTTTGAGGAGTTGACATAATTTGCCCTCTGCTTGCTATAAAAGTCGATCGTCTCGGCTTGCGACTCTATTGCCGCATCCTCAAATCCATCCTTGATATTTATCAAGGCTTTGGATAACTGCAAAGAAAGTTCAAAGTCACCAGGCTTGAACTGTAGCCCCATCTGATAAAATACGATCGCTCCATCTCTATTGTCCTGTCTTGCGAGAGCATTACCCAAACCTAAATAGAGTTTCGGGTCTTTTGGATTAACTTCCAAAGCCTTGTGATAGACTTTGATATTATCTGGATTTTCCTCAATAGCTTGACTGTAACAACTAATAGCTTCTTTGGCTGACAGCGGACTGTGATTTTTCAGCGCATCTGCTAACTTTTCTTGCACGCAAGGCAGATCCGATTTTAAATTAATTGCACACCGATAAGTGGCGATCGCCTCTTCCCACCTCTCCAACTGCACTAAAGCATCCGCCAAGTTATAGTGAGACCAATGGAAGCCTGGATTTAGCCCGATCGCACTTTTATACGCTTGGGCTGCCTCTTCCCACATCTCCTGCTTAATCAGCACATCCCCTAAATTATTGTGCGACCAAGAAAAATCGGGGTTAAAGGCGATCGCCCGACGATACGCAGCAACAGCCTCATCTAATCTTCCTTGTACTTGCAAAACATCCCCCAAATTGTGGTGGACTTCCCACAGAGAAGGCTGAATTTCGATAGCTTTTTGATAAATTATGACAGCTTCATCTAACTCGCTCTTTTTAACAAGAGCATCTCCCAAACTCTGGTAAATTTCCGCTGAATCAGATGTCAAATCTAAGGCTTGACGGTAGGACGAAATAGCCTTATCCCACTCTCCTTTTTTGGCAAAAACTTTTCCTAAACTGTAGTGAGGTTTAGCATGGCTAAAGCTAGCATTGACTATGCTATAGGAATCGCGCACTTTCTTCCTATCTTGTTCGTCACCTTCTAAGTAGATTCTTTTTAAAACCAAAGATTGCGGATTCAACAAATTGTCAATTGGTTGGCGCGCGAGGAATGAATCGGAATTGTTATTAAGAGGAAATTCTATGATATTATTGGTTTCGCTGTTCATATCCTATACCTGCTAAAAATTGATACAGTCAAATCCTTGTGATTTATTATTCTGTTTCCTGAATCAGTATCCGGAAAATAGATAACTAATTATTTGCCAGTTCTATCGCGCGGTTGTAAGCGTGAATCGCTCCATCAATTTCGCCTTTTTCTTGCAAAGCATCACCTAATTTTTGGTGAAGTTCCCAGATATCAGGTTTCAATTCAATGGTTTTTTCATAACACCCGATCGCCTCATCCAACTGACCGCGACTATCTAAAACTTCCCCCAAACTTTGATATGCTTGAGCAAAGTGGGGATTTAATTCGATCGCCGTCCGATAACAGGCGATCGCGTCTTCCCGCCGATCGAGACTAGCCCAAACTTTCCCCAAACTGTAATGAGACCCCTCATAATATGGGTTCAGTTCGATCGCTTGCTGGTAAACTGCGATCGCATCTTCCCACTCACCCCGAACGCTCAAAACTTCCCCTAAATTGTGATAAGCATCCGCATAACTCGGCTGCAACTGAATTGCCCGCCGGTAACAGGAAATTGCCTTCTCCAACTGACCGAACTGTAGCAAAGTATTGCCCAGAGTAAAGTGTTCCTCAGCAGTTGCCCACTTGATATCTAAAGTGAGAGCTTCATACCAGTATTCTGCCCCTACTTGTGGAAAGCCAGACTGCACAAAAACTTGAGCTAAATTCCGGTAAGCCACTACGAGATCTGGTTTAATTTCAATTGCTTTTTTATAACAAATAATTGACTTTTGCCACAGTTTTTGACGAGCGTAGATGCTGCCTAAATTTGCATGAATTTCAGCAAAATTGGGTTCAATTTCCAAGGCTTCAGTGTACCAATACCTAGCAGCATCAACTTTTCCCATTGCTTGAGTAGCATTCCCCGCAATCTTGTAAGCAATTGCCGCCTCAGGTGTGATTTCAATGGCTCGCTTGCACTCAGTTATCGCCTCATCAAATTTACCCTGGGCGTAATAAGATTCTGCCTGTTTGATGTATGCTTCTGCACTGAGAGAATTGGCAACTGCCACAGGTTTGTCTGAGTCGATCGCCTTTGCAGACAATCTGAGAGTTTCCGCAGACTTTGCAGGATTATTTATCTGTACCGAAGAAACAATGGTATCCCCAGTTTCCACCGCAGTTTGGCGACTGTTTTGATAGGCGCTTACCCGTGTCGTGGCGGGAACAGAATCCACTGCTTTACTAGATAGTGAATAGTTGCCGTTAAGTGCCACCGCTTTTTGCAAGCAGACAGCAGCTTCATCCAACCTGCCTTCTTTTGTCAGCGCTTTCGCCAGATTTTGGTAAACACCATTCAAGTTCGGATTTAACTCGATCGCGCGCTGGTAACAGGCGATCGCCTGAGAGATTTTGCCTTGCCGAAACAAAATATTTCCCAGTTTAAAGTGGTGATTGGGCGATACCTTTTCCGGTTCCAGAGAAAACGCTTCGTACCAGCACTCATTCGCCTCTTCCAGCTTGCCATCCTGCGTCCACACCCTAGCCAAATTCCGGTAAGCTGCTGCTAAATTCGGCTGGAGGGCGATCGCCTTTTGGTAACAAGCAATTGCCTGCTGTCGCTGTTGTTTCATGGCATACAAACTGCCGAGATTTACGTGGGCTTGCACGTCGCTAGAATTAATTTTGACAACTGTTTGATAGCACTCGATCGCCCCTACTAAATTCCCCCGCCCTTGCAAAATACTGCCCCACAGTTTGTAAGCAGCCACCGCATCGGGTTGAATCTCAATGGCTTGCTTGCACTCAGCAATAGCCAGATCGAATTGTTTTTGAGCGCAATAGGATTCTGCCCGCTGAATGCAGTTATCAGCCGTATCCTGTTTCCGAAAATCTGTCGCAAAACCGCTGTCAACAACAGTCACCTGGGGCGAAACATCAGCCGAGTTGGGAACAGCGGGTGCAGAATTTGCCGAATTGGCGATCGTATTTAACAGTTCCGGTACAGCAGGAATTGTTTGCTGTTGCTGCAACTGTACGCGAGGCTTTTCAGCAGAACTTGTCGAATCTAGTTGCAATAAATTAGCTGGAATATTTGCCTGCAAAGTAGATGTTTGGAGATTCTGAGGTAACTCAGCTTTTGGGTTAGTACCCACGACTACTGTATTCAACAAATCCTCAGAAAGATTAGCGCGATCTTCACTACTTTTTCGATAGTTAGCAACTTCTTCCTGCAACTTTCTTTGAGCTTTGAGAGCATTGCCTAACTGTTGGTAAGCCTGGTTAAAATTGGGGTTTAGCTCGATCGCGTGGCAGTAACAGCGTATTGCCTGCGTTACCTGATTCTGCCTCAAAAAGTTATCGCCCAATTGGATGTGTTCTTCAGGCGTGGCTTTGGCAGGTTCCAGAGAATACGCTTTAAACCAGCACCCGTCAGCCTCCGATAGCTGCCCCATTTGCGCCCACACCCGAGCTAAATTGCGGTAAGTTGATGCTAAATTCGGCTGAAGGGCGATCGCCTTTTGGTAAAATGCGATCGCCGATTGCCACTGCTGTTCCTGAGCATAAATCGTCCCTAAATTAGTATAAGCTTCAGCAAAATCAGGATCGAGTTCAATAGCCTTAGCGTAGCAGTTTTTCGCTTCCTCTACCTTACCTTGAGCTTGCCTAGCATTACCCCAAATTTTATAAACCCTCGCATCTGGTTTAACTTGGATAACTCGCTGGCAAGCTGTCGCAGCCTGCTCAAATTTTCTGAGAGCATAAAACGATTCTGCACCTTGAATGTAGACTTCAATATCGTCAGGATTGAAACCTAAAATTTCTGGGATGTCATTCTGATGGGTTGGCATATTTGTCATCGGTAGGGAGGTTGACTTTTGGTGACAAGCTAAAGCCATTTCCCAATTTTTTTCTGCGCCATACAGAGCGGCAAGGTCAGTATAAACTTCCGCAAAATTGGGCTGAAATTCCAGAGCTTTTGTGTACCAATGCTTTGCCTTAGCTGAATTTCCTTGTGCCGCACTAATTTTGCCCAAAGTCTTGTAAGCTGGCGCAAAATTAGGTTGTTGTTTCAGGGCTTGCTCGCAAGCCGCTATAGCATCAGCTAACTTGCCTTGTTTTAAATAAAACTCTGCCCGCTTTTGGAAATAATCGCCTGATTCTTGGTTCATGATTTTGATGGTTCTTTTAGGGTTTTCTCGCGATATTAAATTTAGTGGTTTTTTTGAGGGAATGACATTGACATTGCCCAGCATTATTTTGAGATCCTTCAAATTCACCAAAATATCTTCAGTTAATGGATTTTGATACATTAACTGTCGGATTGGATAGCACTCAAAGTTCTCTCCTGTTACGTAATAATGTTCGAGATTTAGCTGCTGACCGATCGCCCAATAGTAATGCCTGATATAATTCCCAGAGGTCAGCTCAATTACCTTTGTTCCGGGAGAACAGAAGATAATATTTGTTAAACCGCTGCCGTGCGGCGCGACAATTACTTTGGCACTAGCAAATAAAGCTATTTGCTCGTTCAAAGTCATAGATTCTAGTAGCACTGGAACAAAGCCAAATCCGCTTAAAAAATCGATGACTTGTTCTTCATTGATAACTCGTCGGTAGCTACATTTGTTGCGGCTGATATAAATGCGTTCTGGCTGAGTATTTTTGCTCTCCCCAGCGCAACTTTCTGGGAGTTTAGGAGATTGTTCTCCTGCAAAAACTCGCCTCAAAAACTCCAGCCCCTGGGGTGACAGCCAGCCCAAATATCCTGAAAAAGAGGGAACAATTAAATGTTTGGCTTGAATGTAAGGATGGCGATCGCTCTCAATAATCTTATATTCAGGAATTCCCAATGCTTTCAGGGTTTCTCGCTGAAAAGGCTGCTGGCAGCTATTCACCAAAAACCAATCTATCTCTTCCAGATTTATACCCCAACGATGCAGAATTTCGATGCGGGGCAAGATATCTACCATCCAGTGAAAATAGACATTTCCCGAAAGTCCGGCCAATACCGCCACCGTACCGTCTATCTTTTCTAAAGGCGGCAATTCTTCCGGTTTTAACTTCAAAAACCTGTGCTGAGTAGAATGTTGATTGTCGCATCCGGGTAACTCGCCCGGATATTCGCGGGAAAGTTCGGGTAACAGCCGATCTTGTTCATCTATAATCGCAATAGCATTGCAAATCATCCAAGAATTTTTCTGCGGTACAATCCAAGCCCGCCCGTTGGGGAGGGAAGTTACAAAGGTTTCCGGCGAATCAAACGCTGTTTTTGCCTGGCCGTCGCAAGAATATACGCCATCACCTAAATGCACGGGTTCAAACTGTTTGAAAATCCGCCTGAGACACCGCTGACAATCTAAACCATGACATTCGGATTTCTGCTGTTGGTTCCAGTTAACAATGGAGGGTAAGGAACTCTCAAATTGGGAGTTTTCAATATCTCCCAAAATGGTAAGTCTGGGGTGTCCGAAGGATTGAGGTGCGACAGGGATTTTTGCAGGGGAATCATCTGGGCGATCGACCTTTAGATCTCGATCCCCCCTAGCCCCCCTTCTTAAGGGGGGAACCGGAAGCGCTTTCAAAGTCCCCCTTTTTAAGGGGGATTTAGGGGGATCTAGACTGGGGGAAAGGCGAGTCAGTTGCTGCAACTTCTGCTGTTGTTTCAATACAGCCTGCAACGGCTCGCAAATATCAGATCGATCGCCCGCAATTGCCAGCACTAGACGGTAAATTACAATCGCTGCCGAAAATCGTTGCTGCTGACTCAAGCAATCAGCCAGTCGCAAGTAAATATCCGCATTCTGAGGTTGAATTTGTAAAGCTTTTTGGTAATATTGTTCCGCTTGTTCGTGCCCGCCGTACTCAGCCAAGGCATTTCCCAGATGAAAGTAAGTTTCTGCTAAATTGAGGAGCAATGATGACAAATTCAGCGGATTTTGAGCAAGACTAGAAATGGCAGAATTAGAGCCGTTTTTTTCTTGAAGTTGCCTGAGAAATCGGACACAGGCTATTTGAGAGCGATCGAGTTCATTGAGATCTGCTACCTCCGTCAACCGCATCTCTACGTGGTGGCAAAAACCCTCAACAAACTCGCTTTGGAGAGCGATCGCATTTTGAAAACATAGCATTGCCTCAGCTAATTTGCCTTGTGCGATCAGGGAAATAGCCCGATCGCCCCAAGCCGCCACTCGATCGGGATTTTGGCTGATTACCCGATCGAAACATTCTCCGGCAAAAGTATGCAGCCCCAACTGTTGGAAGGCTTTTCCCAAATTGTAACGGGCAATAACTAACTCTGGCTGCAACTCGATCGCGCGGCGGTAAAGGGCGATCGCTTCCTGGGGTTTCCGCACTTCCAACAGCACAATACCTAAATTATGGTACAGAGCAGCATCATCGGGCGCAACAGCTATTCCCGTTTGAAAAACTGCCATTGCTTCATCAAATTTGCCTTCCTGCGCCAGAATGCAGCCCCAATTGCTGTATGCTTTGACAGCCCAGGGTAAAACTGCTCGATCGGAGCTTTGTTTCCAGCAGGATATCGCTTGCTGGTAACTGTCAATTGCTGCTGCTATTTTTCCTTGCTGTTGGAAAGCAGTGCCAGTCTTGTAAAGAGTTCTGACATCTAAATTGGTATTTTGTGCGATCGCTTCGGTGGCGATCGCAGTTAAATTACTGATTTTAAAATGTAAATTGTGGCCGCTAGTCATAACTGACATCACACTGATTAGGACTTACCAGAAAGAATTGGTTTAAAGCCGGAACCCCGATCGGGAGAAATTCAAATCAGACTATTCATTACTCCAATCCTCGGACTGACCGGAAGAGGCCGCTGTCAACTGTCAACTGTCAACTGTCAACTGTCAACTGTCAACTGAATGAAGCACGGATCGTCTTACTATGTTCTATTTGGGATTTTCGATGGGGGAGCGTTGATTGATATCGGTTTGGATACTCCCTAACCTACAGTTGTATGATTTTGAGACAATGGTATCTGAAACCAGGTATTTTCACTCAACTACTTCGTTGCCTACCTCGAATCAGTAAAGTATTCAGTTTTTTGGGCAGCAGTACGTAAGTTGTGACAGATCTGAGTAACAGTAACAAGGCTTGTTGTTAATCAGAATTTACGCTCTATTTTTCAGGCGATACACCGTACCTTCTCTATATATAATCCACATCAAAAAGATTGGCAAGAGTTAGTGCTATATATAATGAATTTTCTTGTTTGTTATCAGTTTAAAAAAAATCATAGCAAAAAATAAATACTTGCTTTCCCACAGGAGCGTCAGAGTTGAATCAAAAAAAATAGACTCTTGTTCTCCCACTAGATTTATATGTACAGGTAATTTAAAAATATAATAAAATCCCAACTCTCAATTCTCAAGTCTAATAAAATCTCAAATATCAAATCTAAGTAATTATCAGAAAGAAGTATTGACCAATCAATCCCCCGGGTGCATCTGGTTTTTGAAGAGGGCGAAGCATGACCGCATATAAGTTATTAGTTATAATCCCATATTGACTACGGTCATGCTTCGCCCCTACAAACATATTTCCCAAAGTGAGATGCACCCAATCCCCCAATCTAAGATCTCAAATCTCAAATCTATAGCGGTTCTAAAAAAAGTGAGGTATCTTAATGCCCAATGCCCAATGCCCAATGCCCAATGCCCAATGCCCAATGCCCTATCCGCATGAGTATCTAATCTTTTTGATAAAAGTTATATGTCAATGGTAGATATACCCTACATAGGGTTGAAATTTAGATAATTTCAAAGTTGTTTGACCCAAGATTCAGGTTAGAACCGACTTGGGCAACAATCGAAACTTGTCCGTTTTGATTGCGGTAGTACAGCAAACCGTCAGCCGGGTTGTAGACGACATTAGCCGCGCCCGGAGTCCCAGGAGTGTTGGGATTGAAATTGGGGTCTGTAATAAATTGGTTGCCAACTAGATTGCCCGGTATCAAAGCATTAAATACAGCTCCATCGAGTTGAATTTTATCTTCTGTAGGATTGAAATCTGTCAGCGTATCCATATTATCGGCACCGACAAACTCGAAGCGGAATGTATCTGCTCCTGCACCACCTGTGAGGGTATCATTTCCTCTGTTGCCAGAAATAATATCGTTGCCGGCACCGCCTTCTACGATGTCATTGCCTTTGCCGCCAAACAAAATATCGTTTCCTTCGCCGCCCCTAACGGTGTCATTTCCTAAATTGCCATTTACAAAGTCATCTCCAGGGCCTCCCTCAACCACATCATCGCCTTTACCGCCGAACAAAGTATCATTTCCTTCACCACCGATAAGGTAGTCATTGCCCTCACCGCCGAAAAGGTTGTCGTTCCCGTCACCGCCGAAAATGTTGTCGTTGCCGAGGTCGCCAAACAGGAAGTCATCGCCACTGCCACCGTCTATCAAATCATCACCTTTACCTCCAAAAACAGTATCATTGCCTTCTCCACTGCGGATGGTATCGGCTCCTTGATTGCCAAAAAGAACGTCTTCGCCAGCACCGCCCTCGATTAAATCATCGCCTTTACCGGCGAAGACAGTATCATTGCCGTCGCCACCTCTTACGGTGTCATTGCCGTCTAGAGCAAATATGATGTCATTGCCACCTAGAGCTGCTACTTCATCGTTACCAGAACCTAGAATGATTTGATCCGAACCGCTACTACCGTTAATCCTGTTTGGTATATCGGGCGAGCCTTGAATAATTAAACCGCCAATAGCGTTAGGTTGAACGCTTAGGGGTTGAGTTGGATTTGTTATTTGGGACATTGCCAGTCATCTCGCATAGGGGGGATATCTATCGGGAGTCTTCATATCTCTTGTGAATTTTACTGGCTAAAATCCTGATGTCCGGAATGGTTGTATATGAAATCACTCAAAAAAATCCAATGATTTATTGGATTTTTTTCTCTTGAAAAATACAGATGAAACCGGGAACTATTTAACTATCCATACGTCTTTCATTAAAAACTCAAAACTCTTTTCTATGAACTAGAGTTGCACTAGCTTGGTCTGTCGGAACTAGCAAGACTTCGCTAATATTGACGTGGGGCGATCGCGTCGTGCAGAAATACACGACATCCGCTACATCCTCAGCAGTCAAGGGTGTCAGTCCTTGATAGACATTTTTTGCCTTGTCTGAATCGCCGTGAAACCGGACATTGCTAAATTCTGTTTCCACCAAACCAGGTTCTATTTCCGTCACCCGCACTGGTGTTCCCAAAAGGTCTTGTTTCAATCCTTCAGAAATAGCTCTCACCGCTGCTTTGGAAGCGCAATAAACATTACCTTTCGGGTAAGCTTGACGGCCTGCTATTGAGCCGATATTGACTACGTGGCCGCGGCCTCGGCTGACCATTCCAGGCACGATGTAGCGAGTCATGTACAGCAAGCCTTTCACATTGGTATCAATCATTTCTTCCCAATCTTGAAAGTTGCCTTCGTGCAGTTTGTCTAAACCGCGGCTCAATCCCGCATTGTTAATCAGAATATCGATGTTTTTCCAGGCGTCGGGCAGTGCAGCGATCGCCGATTCGACTTGCGGGCGATCGCGCACGTCCAATTCTAGCAAGTAAATCTCGTTCGCTGAGGAGACTAATTTTGTGTCTGCAAGTTCTTTGGCAAGGCGATCGAGCTTTTCCCGGCGGCGGGCTGCTAAAATTAGTTTGGCTCCACCTGTGGCGAATATCTTGCCACAGGCTGCTCCGATACCGCTACTGGCACCGGTAATGAAAACAATTTGATTTTGGATAGAAATCATTTTTTGTCAGTTGACAGTTGACAGTTGACAGTTGACAGTTGACTGTTAGCAGTTGTCAGTTGATAGTTGACAGTTGTCAGTTGTCAGTTGACAGTTGACAGTTGTCAGTTGTCAGTTGATAGTTGACTGTTAGCAGTTGTTATTGGTTATTTGCGATCGATAAGCTTCCAGGTTCTGATTCCAATGCCCGATGCCCGATGCCCGATGCCCGATGCCCAATTCCCCATAACACCTATTTTATTATTTAACAACCCGCAATCGCACGCTAACCATTGCAATTCCGCCTTGTCGCATCAAAACTGCTGAAATCCAGCGATTTTCAGGAGTAGCCGGAGCTTTACCTACTTTAAAAATCCCGCCGGAATTCAGCAAATCCAGATCGACTTCTGCGGACTTGAAAAAAGTTTTTTCGTTAACGGGCTCCTCCAAAATAGTTCCGATTAAAATGTCATTGCCGATCGGCTCTAGTACAATGGCATCAAAATTGTACTCTTCGCCCACCTTGACTTGCTCCGGCACATTTACTTGAAGTTTGGGAGGATTTTTACCAGAAGTAATCTGATTTTGTTCTGCTAAAATTTCTTGCTTAACTATTTTTTCACCCTCAAAGCGCTGCTGAGAACGGATGGTAGCTTTGAGGTTTAATTCTCTGCCATCCTGTTTCTGGGTGCCTGCAATTGTAGTTACGGTATCAGCGATAATTGCGTTACCTTCGGTTTTCCAAGACTTCAGTTCGGTGCGATAATTCAAATTCGGATATCGCTGCCAGAGTTGGGTGAGGGCTTTTTCCATGCTTTGGCTGTTTAAGCCGTCAGAATGAGTGAAATTCTGGCTGTAAAATGCCATGACTGCTTTGACATCGCGCCGGTTGGCGGCTGCGTCTATTTCTGTTAGCAGTTTGGTGAGTGGGGCTGGAGCATTGGCAGGGGTTTGGGCGATCGCCTGGGGAGTTGCCGCGATCGCGCTTACCGCACTCGGGTGCAATACGCCAGCACCTACAACTGCTAAACATAACAACATTTGAGCGATCGACTGGCCGCCGAAGCAGCCAAACACGATCGCGCGTTGGCGCAGCCCGCCCCTACGGGGGCTACGCCAACGAAGAGGATCGGCTTTTTCGTGCCGACTGCTGGCAAAATACTGAGATACACTTGGCACTAAATTCAAAAAATTACGCATTAGATGATACTTTGGTTATTTGTCAGGGGTCGCGGCGCGGGCAACGGTTCGCCTGCAACGAAAAACTGACAACGGAAGGAGAGATACGGCACAATCTCATTTTAGATTGCTGATTGAAAATTAGCTGAAACTGCCGGAATAATAAGCATAATAATCTAAAACCTCTAATCTAAAATCGATCGACCTGTGGAACTTGTAAAAGAAACAAATACCTTGACAAAAACCCCCCTGCGGTTGTTGGTTGCAGCTAGCGGCACGGGAGGACATCTATTTCCGGCGATCGCCACAGCTCGTCAGTTGAGCGACTGTCAGATCGAATGGCTGGGAGTGCCAGACCGCATGGAGACGCAATTAGTTCCCTCCCTTTACCCCCTCCATACGATCGCCGTTGAAGGCTTTCAGCAGCGATTTGGACTCGGTACACTGCGAATTTTGGGCGGACTCCTCGGCTCGATCCTTCAGGTACGGAAGTTGCTCAAAGCGGGAAATTTTCAGGGAGTATTTACTACCGGCGGTTACATCGCAGCACCGGCTATTTTGGCGGCTCGCTCTTTGGGTTTGCCGGTGATTCTCCACGAATCTAATGCAATTCCTGGGAAGGTGACGCGGTGGTTTAGTCCTTTTTGTACTGCTGTGGCGATCGGATTTGAAGCAGCGGCAAAGCATTTACCCCGCGCGAAAACGGTGGTTGCGGGTACGCCAGTGCGATCGCAATTCCTAACTCGCGAACCTCTAAAGTTACCAATTCCTGACAGCGTACCTGTAATTTTAGTAATGGGTGGCTCCCAAGGTGCCGTCGCCGTCAATAAATTAGTGCGCGAATGTGCTCCGGCTTGGTTTGAGGCGGGTGCGTGGGTAGTTCACCTCACCGGAAATAATGACCCGGATGCTGAAAGCTTGAAGCACGAACAGTATCTGTCGATGCCATTTTATGATAATGTAGCGGGTTTGTTACAGCGAGCAGATATAGCAATTAGTCGATCGGGCGCCAGTGCTCTAACAGAATTAGCAGTAACAGGAATACCTTCTATTTTAATTCCTTTCCCCCACGCCGCAGACGACCACCAAAGATTTAACGCCGAAGTATTTGCCGCAGCAGGCGCCGCCGTGGTATTCCGTCAAAGCGAACTGACAGCAGAGGTATTGCAAAGCAAAGTCTTATATTTGTTAAAAGATTCCGAATATTTGGCAAAAATGTCTCAAGCTGCTCTTCAATTAGCGGTGACAGACAGTACGGAACGTTTGGCAAATTTAGTCAGAGAATTGTTGACTCGATACCGAAAATTTGACAGCGCTGCTAATTGAACGAGATATTTTTAATGAGGGTAAAGTGTAAAGTCTCTATCCAGCCAAATAATATAAAGCACAGCCCCATCTCGATAACCAACCATCGGAGCCATCCCGCAAAACCGAAAAGCAATAAAATTTACATCATCCTTAAGATGGCTAGGAATAGCCGCTCTAATAGAACTTTGGGCAATCTTCTCATAGCCAGATCCGTGACGGGGAGAAGCATTAATTTGACTCCAGGTAAGCTGACTTAACTTGTATAGCGTATCTGCAAAAGCTGCCTTTTCATCTTTTGTACATTGAGCAAGAGAGTAATCTTTATTCATGTACTGCAAAGAAAATACAGGCGACTGCTGCTCTGGCGGTAAATCAACAATTTCTCTAGATGAAATCCTTTTCCCTTTTTCTTGGCGTTGATTTGCCTTAAGATGCTTCTTCACAATTGAGTTGAGTCTTGAAGTATTTTTTCAGGGATTGATGAGTAATTTTTCCGCTATTTTGAGCAGCAAGTTTCCAGGGATATTCTTCGTGTGTCATGTTGCTTAACTTCCATGCAGCAAACTGCCCAAACACAGAGTAAACTTCATCAAGCAGGCTCTTAGTTTCTTCGTCGTAAATCGAAAAGTTTATATATTCTGGACATGGAATTGCACCAGTACCATACTTTTTATAGTGACGGTACAAATCAGGAACAACGGGCCCGTGAGTCCATGCTTCTATGGCTTCAGGAAATAGCGGTTCATCGTACAAAGCTAAATGAAAGCCTTGAGCATAGTAAACCAATTTCTGAAGCTTGAGATTAGATATCAGATCGCCAGCATCTTCACTTGCCTGAGCCAAAAAGTATTTGGCTGCATCATAACAACTCAGCATAACTTACTTGCTAGTCATTAAAGGGCTAAACTAGAACGAGATTTTTTTGACACTCCCGCGACTCAACCAGACTATATTTGTCTGGAGACGTTTTCACGGGGAATTGCGAGCCGTGGGAGTTTACTTACATTATACTATATTTTCTCAATCTATGCCATATTCAATTTAACAAAATTAACTACCGATTCTAAGCCTTCTTTTGTCTTCAGGTTAGTAAACACAAAAGGCTTCTCCCCGCGCATCTTTTTAGCATCCCGTTCCATCACGCCCAAATCTGCTCCCACAAAAGGCGCGAGATCTGTTTTATTAATTACCAATAAATCCGACTTAGTAATTCCCGGCCCGCCCTTGCGCGGAATTTTATCCCCCGCAGCCACATCAATCACGTAAATTGTCAAATCCACCAACTCCGGGCTAAAAGTTGCCGCCAAATTGTCGCCGCCGCTTTCGACAAACACTAAATCTAAATTAGTAAATTTGTATTCTAACTCTTCTATAGCTACCAAATTGATCGAAGCATCTTCGCGGATAGCAGTGTGGGGACAGCCTCCAGTTTCTACTCCCAAAATGCGATCGCTCTCCAAAGCTTGACTCCGAACCAAAAACTGTGCATCCTCCTGAGTATAGATATCATTAGTCACCACAGCAATCTGGTACTGTTGGCGCAGCGTCTTACACAAAGCATCCAGTAAAGCAGTTTTTCCCGAACCAACCGGGCCAGCAATTCCTACACGAAAAGCACTCATAGCAATTTTAGATTTTAGATTTTAGCAATCTTGGACGGCTTTTTAGGTACGTTGTTGCGCTTAAGCGCTCTTTCATCAGATATAAGAGAAGAGCGCTGAAGCGCAACTACGTACCTTGGATGAAAGCACTCTTTCATCAGATATAAGAGAAGAGCGCTGAAGCGCAACTACGTACCTTGGATGAAAGCGCTCTTTCATCAGATATAAGAGAAGAGCGCTGAAGCGCAACTACATACCTTGGATGAAAGCGCTCTTTCATCAGATATAAGAGAAGAGCGCTGAAGCGCAACTACATACCTTGTAATTTGAAATTTCAACTGCGAAACAAGCGAGTGTACTGAGTTTCATGCGCCATGCTAGCCAGTCCCAATCCCCAACTGCAACTACCGAGGTCATCATCTTCTAATTGTAAAACTTCTTGCGCCGTTAAACTAATTTGACACTGCAAATCTAATAGTAACTGTTGGCCCGCAGTTTGACCGAGAGGAATCAGTTTCACGCCCGCACTCGCTAAATTTGCAGCCCAACTGTACAAATATCCTACCACGGCCGCTTCCTCTTCAATCTGCCAGCAAGCCGCCGCTATCCCAAAGCCGATCGCAAAATTGCACTGATTGCCACCAACTTCCACCAAATCTTTTACAATAGTTGTCAATCCAGAAGGTACGGGCGATTCCCTGCGGGATAGCTTCGCTTCACGCAAATCCAGCAACAACCGCGTCAAAGTCCGCCCCATTTGCCAACTTTGCAAGCGCAACTCTTCAGTTTCCTTAGCAGCAGTCGCCCAAGCATTCCAATAACTCAAAGCCCTCAAATCCCCAATCTTCGCCGCCCTCAAAGCCCGTACCGCCACAGCCGCTTCTACTCGCACCGCCCCAAATTCCAGCGAATTTTCCAACCAATTCCTCAAACTGCTCTCGCTGTCGATCGCACCAGCTTCTACCAGACTCTCGATTCCCTCAGAATAACTATAAGCTCCCACAGGTGCAAAAGCTAACTGCAACAAACATAAAAGTTGATTGTTCACTGTTATTTGTTATTTGTTATTTGTTATTTGTTATTTGTTATTTGTTATTTGTTATATTTGTTATTTGTTATTTGTTATTTGTTATTTGTTATTTGTTATTTGTTATTTGTTATTTGTTATTTGTTATTTGTTATTTGTTATTTGTTATTTGTTGCTTGAAATGCCCCATGCCCCATGCCCCATGCCCCATGCCCAATTCCCCATGCCCCATTCCCCATTCCCCATTCCCCATTCCTAATGACTGTGCGCGTAAGCGCCGATTTCCGGCTGAAACGGCACAATTTCCTCTATTACTTCCAAACCCATTTTTTCCAGCATTCCCTGCAAAACAGAATCACGAGAAAGCCTTAAATAATTATCAGCAACTTCTAAAGCTACGTGGCGGTTTCCCAAATGATAAGCCGCCCGCATCAGCAGCAGCCCTGTCGAGGCCCTTGTGGTAAGTACCGGTTCGGGTTTTGCACTTACCAGTACCAAACAGCTACCGTCTTCGGACTGCAATAAATCTCGATCGCGCAACACCGTACCTCTAGGCAAAGCCAAGTGTAGCACTTCTCCAGCCTCCGTCTCGAATCGGTGGCGGCTGCGAGTGCGATCGTCCGCTGTCATCGGCAAACTAAAGCTGACAACAGCATCGGGATTTGCAGGTAAACGTTTTGTGAAAGTTAGCATTTCTCTATTCTATTCCTCAAAGGAATTGACTTCACATCTAGTTTTTGAGGAATATCTTTTTTATTTCCAATTGCGATCGCAAGTAGTCGCCCAAAATATCTCTTTCTAAACCGCTCCCATTCTTGCATACCAAATATTGGTTATTTTGTCAAGCACTTCTTTACAGACGATCGCCATTTTCTCAAAAATGATTGCATACCGTGCAGTAACTCAAACTATAGAACGGGAGAGGAAGAAAGACTAAAACCATCTATATTTATTGATTTCCCGCTTGTTGCAACCGCAGCAATTCGGCTTGAATTCGTTGTTTGACAGCCGGATCGCGTTGCTGGAGCAAAGTGAGCTGATTGAAGCGACTAACTGTCAAGCCATTGGTTTCGATAATTTTTTTAGCTTGTTGGCAATAATTCACTGCCACGCCGCGCATACCTCCAGATAGGCTGTTAATTCCCTGAGTTTCGTTGCAGACTATTCTGGGAACCGAGCCACCAGCCATTCCTTTAATTTCCTTCATAGCTTCCTCCCGTCTGGGTTCGATTCCCAAGACAGAGCGAGCGTAGCTAGTAATTTCGGCGTTGCTAATTTCTTGAGCTTGGGCCGCCGCTCCGAAAACAAGGCTTGGAGATTTTGCGTACAAGTCAGGGGCCCATCCGCTAGCCAAAGCTGCTGCGGAAATGATGCCTGCGAACAGCGATTGCCGCAGCATCCGGTTTAGGCGAAATTTAGAGGTGTTGAGTGAGGTGTTCATGGTCGTCGGTTATTGCTTGCGTGGAGATAAAAATGACACAGCGCACTGAGGCTCAATCTATGAGAATAATGTGGTGGCCAAAAAGTTCCTGTCCTTGAGTGACAATTTTTAATTCCAGCACTCTAGATTTGTTGGTTGCTAGGGCGATTCACGATCGGGATAGCTACGCTTCACGACTTTTTAGCAATTTCCATCCTTTGACCGATTGTAACATCTTTAATAAGTTAACCGATCGCCAAATTCACAGGGTATTTTTCATTACAGAGCGTTCCCCAATTGCCTCTACCAAATAATACTCACCGCTCAAATCTTAAATAATTCTAAAAGTCCTTGACAAACTCCTCACATTAATCAGTCAAATTCAGGTGCGATCGGCTTTCATTCAGTTGACAGTTGACAGTTGACCTGTGACAGCGACCTCTACCTCGAAGGAAGAGGATTGGAGTAATGAATAGTCTGATTTTAATTCCTCCCTACAAGGGTTCCGGCTTTAAACCAATTCTTTCTGGTAAGTCAGACAATTTGAGATTTGAGATTTGAGATTTGAGATTCGGGAATGACTGATCGGGGTTTGGCTCACTGGCCTACAATTGCATTCTTTTGAGGGTGTTAAATTTAGGATCGATCGCACTCATCAATTCTTTCAAGCATAGGACTAACGCCAAGGGACTAAAGAAACCAGTTTTTTCGCTATCTTAAGGATTTGAACCAAATATTTGGGCTGAAAACCCGGTTTCTGGCAAGGGCGAATGCGATCGCCAACTCAATCATTTATGTAATGTTAAGCAGAGGCGGATTTGTCGATCGAGAAAATCCCCTCTTGGGAGAGGCGCACTCAGTGAACCGGAACCCGAACCAACGTCGATTTTACCGAAAAGCGAGCGGAAAGCCCCCGACTTTAGGCGTGGGGATGAACGCGGTGGTGACTTTAGCCACCTTGAAGAAGTTGGTCGCTAAAAAGTTTTATCTAAAATATTTTATGATAAAGTAGAATCATGATAATTCGAGAAGCCAAGCTACTGAAAGGCACCAAGAAGTATGTCAATCTACAGATTAATCTGGGAGCTTAAACAGGAGCGTTGACCGAAAAGCCGGTCGTTAGGTCTAAAATTTTGGGTTCGATCCTCAGAAGTGTCGTTCGCAACTATCCGTTTTTGCGCGGACTAAATCATCCCGAATTTCAAATCTCAAACTTGTTCTGAGCGAAGCTGAAGAATCTCAAGTCTAAAATAGTATTAGCCCCCAGAGCAGCAGTGGAGTTGTGCTTGCCTATCTGGGGGCCATACCGATGTGCGCGGTGCTACTATTTACTGCTACACAAAACTTAGCTAAACTTTTTCAAGTCTCACTATTCAATCAAGATTGCTCTTGAAGGGTCTGCTTCCTGCTTCACCCAAGGGAGTCGGCTCGCAACTTGTCCACAGGCGTAAATTCGGA
>NZ_JAEQCF010000086.1:38030-81155 GCF_020738625.1 Microcoleus sp. PH2017_09_SFU_O_A | reverse complement strand
CCCAAAATCCCTTTCTTGCCGTAAAAGAGCTGATGGATGGGTGAAAAAATCAACAATTCTACTCCTTGGGACACAGGGAGTCTGCCGGAAAAGATAAGTGATTATCTTGCTAGTTAGGATCACCTTCGGGTGAGTGAAACCTACGGAGGGAGGATAAGACCAGCTTAGAGATGGCTCGCGTCGAGGCTCTCCCGTTGAAAGAGGAAGCCCGCACTCTATTTGTTTACAAAATGAGTGTCGGGTATGTCACGCCTTTAAGGCTTTGCGGGTATGGTACCAAGCTGCCATGCCCATCACTGGAACTAAAAAGCCCAAACTCAGCAGCACGATCCGCAAGCCGAGGTCATCCGATCCCACGGCTTTGCTGACAGCATCCGTCAGCGGGCCGGTCAGTGCTAAAGGCAAGCTGAGAGCAATATTAATCGCATTGTTCTCCAAGCCAAAGACTTTTCCCCGCATAGATTCGGGAGTTTTTTCTTGAATCAAAGCTTGCATCGGGCCGTTAATTAAGGAAGCGCCAAAACCGAACAGAGCACTCAATCCGAATCCCAGCCAAAGCTGTCTGACAAAGGCAAACATTCCCAACACAAAACCCATCATTACGAAACCAATTAATGGCAAAGGTTTGTTGTGCATTCGATCGCCCCAGTGGCCCAAAAACGCCGCGCCGAAGACCATTCCGATGCCCGCAGCAGCCAGCAAAAACCCAAATTGAGTTTCTTTGAGACCTATTTTGCCCGAAAGTGCGATCGCCAGAACTTGCAGCGCCGCAAACACCGAATACAAAATCGTCAACTGCACCATCGCGTTGCTAATCAGGCGATTGTGCTTCAAATACCGCAAACCTTCTTTAAAGTCTTGCCAAGGATGAACATTTTTGCCACTGCTACCGCCGCGATTTTCTTTAATGTGCATCAAGTAGAGCAAACCTGCTGAAATCAGGTACAACCCGCCCAGAAAAAACTCTTGAGAAGCTGGCCCGTAGCTGTGTTTGAGCCAAGTAAATATCGGTTCGCCGATCGTCATTCCGACAATTATCCCGCCCATTGTGGACGAGGCGAACAGAGCATTTGCCGACATCAGTCCCTCTCGCCCCACAGCCAGCGGGATTGCCGCCGCCTCTGCGGGAGCAAAAAATTGCGTTACGGTAGACACTAAAAACGTGAGTACCAACAACACCACAAAAGTTTTGGGCAAAAACGGCAAAGATCCAATCAACACCGCTCGGATCGCGTTGCAGCCGATCAGCATTTGCTTTTTGGAAAAGCGGTCTACCACGATACCGGCCGCCGAACCAAAGACGATCGCCGGTAGCGTGTAGGCGATCATCACCGCTGACAGCATCGAATTTTCCGAATGCTGCCAAGAAACGGGCCAGGGTCGGTAATCGCCTGTTTTCAGCAGAATAATCAGCAATACGTAAAAGATTTTATCCGCCACTTGGGCCAACAACTGGCCAGTCCACAAGGTGAGGAAGGGGCGATTTCTCAGTAGGGCATCAAGCCCGCTGCGGTCAGGGGGAGGGCTAGCTGGGTGCATAGGAATAGTTTAACTGACCGCTTCTGGCAATTATAGTTTTCAGCAATACGTGCAAATCTGACTTGTGCAAAGCGGAAACCGGCGAAAAATCCTGTCTCCTGTGTTCTTTTTCTGTTTTAGCAGATCGGCGACGGACGGCTTGGGTCTTTTTCACTCTAGCGCGATCGGCTCCACACGGCCACCACCGCCGGAAAATCAGGGAATGTTGTTAAATGTTGACCTGCATTATTTCATCGGGAGTACAACATAAGGTAATATATTTGACAAAATAGTTGCTGTTGGCAGTGATCTTAAAAGATGTCACGCCGATTAAGTAATATAACGAACGTAGTAATGTTAGGAGTGAGAAACTTGAAAAAGGTTGAAGCTATTATTCGCCCGTTTAAACTTGACGAAGTGAAAATCGCACTCGTCAATGCTGGGATTGTGGGGATGACTGTTTCTGAAGTTAGAGGTTTTGGCCGTCAGAAGGGCATGACAGAACGCTATCGCGGTTCTGAGTACACTGTTGAGTTCTTGCAAAAGCTCAAGGTCGAGATTGTTGTCGAAAACGATCAGGTTGACATGGTGGTTGATAAAATTATCGCTGCTTCCCGCACGGGCGAGATTGGCGACGGCAAGATTTTCATCTCCACCGTAGAACAAATTATCCGCATTCGGACGGGAGAAAAGAACCTGGAGGCAATCTAGAATACTGGGGAATTGGGAATGGGGAATTGGGAATGGGGCATTGGGCATTGGGCATTGGGCATTGGGCATTGGGCATTGGTAATCAATCACAAATAACCAATAACTAATAACCCATAACAACTGACTTCTTCCTTCTTCCTTTTTCCCTCCGAAATTACTTGACTAATGACTTCATTTGTGGTAATAAAGCCTGGAATGCTTGGCCTCGATGGGAGTGCGATCGCTTAATTTCCGGTGTCATTTCCGCAAAACTCTGTTGCTGTGCGGGTACGTAGAAAATCGGATCGTACCCGAAACCTCCCGTACCGCGAGGAGAGTGCAGGATTTCGCCGCGACAAATTCCTTCTACTTGCAGGGCAATTGTACCGTCGGGACGGGCGATCGCGATCGCACACACAAATTGTGCACCCCGGTTCTGTTCGGTTCCCAATTCTTTGAGAAGCCGAGATATCCTGTCAGCATCGGTTTTTCCGTAGCGCGCCGAGTAAATTCCAGGTTGACCGTCGAGTGCATCTACCATTAAACCAGAATCATCGGCGATCGACCATTCACCGATCGCTTTGGCAATTTCCGAAGCTTTCAAACAAGCATTAGCGATAAAAGTCTCGCCAGTTTCTTCTATTTCCAACTCTGCCGGCTTCAGTTGCAACTCCCATCCCAAATCCTGAAGATAAACCTGCATTTCCTTAACTTTGCCAGGATTGCCCGTAGCCACAACTAGCAATTTATTATTTGTCATTATTTCTGTTAAAAATTACGGATCTATCTTAACAAAAGATTGGTGAAACGGCTGCAACAAAATTCCCAAAATCTTATCAACGTCTTGAATATAATATTCGATCTGATCGATATAAACAGTAGTTTCCTCCAAAATCAAGAATTTCCAGTTAGTACCCGTTGTCACCGCGCCGTAAATGCGATCGATCTCAGTGTCTTGATTTTGATTAAAAGATTGAGCCGCCACCATTGCTGCAACACATTGACCCAACTCAGCAATAATATCCTCTTTTTTTGCCTCAAAAATTGTTACAACCGGAGCGCTGATGAATAATTGTTCTGGAGAACCGCTCATGATATAATCGCAAAACCCTTGCAAACCTCTTTCTGGATCGACTATAAAATCTTTACCTGAGAAAAGAGAAACTCGTTTGTTTAACATTCGCCTAACTTCTGCCAAAATCGGAGCAATTAAAAATTCCGATCGAGCTTTTTGAGTTGATATGAAAGTTGCGAGTGGCACATAATCGATGAGAAGTGTTGTTAATATTTCTGATGGTGTAACAGGTTCTGTGTCTGCAAATAAATTGCGCGTTTCATCTAAAGTTAATCCAAAATCTTTTTTGACTCTCGCAAGGCTGAAATCGCTGTATGCCATTTGCTTTTATACCAATTATTAAAAACTCTTACAACATTCTTCCGTAGGGTGTGGATCTCTTAAAAATCTCTGCATAAAAATCAACTGTTCGAGTGGCGACGCACCTTACACAATTGTTGAATAAACAAGCACGAACAATTATTGTGTATCAAGCTTTGTCAGGTGCGCTGCTTTAAGATTGTTTGTCTAATTTAGAGATTTTTAATGGCGGCACATCCTGCAATACTTTTGATTTATGAATAAGAAAGATTTTTTTGAACCACAGAGGCCGCAGAGAACACAGAGAAAGAGAGGTTTCATATTAATTCATCCGCGTTTATCTGCGTTTATCTGCGGTGGCAAACTCTTCTCAATTCTGTGCCCAACTCTTCGCCCAATTCAAGTTTTGCATCACCTCTTTCAAGGTCGCAGCTTCCGAATACAACCGCAACACTGGTTCAGTACCGCTAAACCGAATTAACAGCCAACTTCCGTCAGCCAAACGGAATTTATATCCGTCAACTTTGTTGCAATCTACAACTGCTTTCCCCGCTATTTCTGTGAGAGGTTGATTTTGCAGCAGCGACAGCAAACGCGCTCTTTCTGCCATGCTTGCTAGATGCAAGTCAATGCGATCGTAAGCTGAAGTAAAATTAGTTTCTGTTTGCAGTCGGCGATAGATGTCGCTCAAATCTTCCCCGGATTTGACAACGGCTTCTAGCAAGTACAGCGCCGATAGCAACGCGTCTCTTTCGGGTATGTGGGTACCGTAGCCGATTCCGCCGGATTCTTCGCCGCCGACTAGGACTTGGGTGGTTAACATTCGATCGGCAATATACTTGTAACCGATCGGCGTTTCAAACAATGGTAAGCCGTAAAGTTCGGCAATTTTGGGCATGATGTCGGAACCGCTGACGGTTTTGATGACTTCTCCGGTGAAGCCGCGCCGTTTGGCTAAGTGTTCGATTAATATAGGAACTAGGATTTGCGAACTGAGGAAGTTTCCGCTAGAGTCAACCGCAGCAATTCGATCGCTATCTCCGTCAAATACAAATCCGATCGACAAACCAGATGCTTTTCGCTGGTGAGTCCGCATGACGCGGAACAACTGCGACAGGTAGCGCGGCAAAGGTTCCGGTGCACCGCCACCAAACAGCGGATCGCGATCGCTGTTGACTTCCTGCACTGTTTCTTCTAATATTTGAGCTAATCCGCCCGCCGCTGCGCCGTGCATTACATCTACAAATACTGTGATTTTCCCGGATGCGATCGCCCCCTTAATCGCTTCAATATCCACCATTTCCCGCAAGGTTTTGCAGTAAGCCGGCCAAGGATTGAAACTTTCCAATTTTCCGGGAGTTGCTGAAAGTGCCGCCGGATTTTCGAGTTTTGCTTCTATCTGTTGCGTAACTTCGGGCGAAACTGAACCGCCAAATCCGCCCTTGACTTTTAATCCTAAATATGCACCGGGATTGTGGCTGGCTGTCAGGACGATCGCACCTAAAGCATTTAATTGTTTGGCAGCTAAACTAAAAGCCGGAGTTGGGGCGTAGGATTCGCTGAGGAGCACGTCAAATCCGGCGTTTTGGACTGCCTTAGCTGCTGCGAGGGCAAAATCTTCAGCCAGAAATCGGCGATCGTAACCGACAATTACAGTGCCGCTACTGGCATTATTGCCGCCGGTTTGTGCGAGAACTTGTGCTGCTAGGGGAGCTACCAACGCTACGCGATCGAAGGTAAAATCGTCAGCAATGATGCCGCGCCAGCCATCTGTACCGAATTTAATAGGATTCATCGTTTAGTCACAAGCCATAAGTCACTCGTCTATTTTATGAGCTTATTTGGCGATCGTCAGTCTATTTTAGATTTTAGATTTTAGATTTTAGATTTTCTTGCAGCCTTGAATCTGGCAGCTTGAACAAGACTCTAAAATTTGGGGAGCTCCTTTTAACGAGTGTACCTGGCACGGTACCGGTTTTGGGGCTGCTTAAAAGTCATCATTAGTCAGCAGTAAGCAGTCATCAACCGACAACTGACAACCGACAACCGACAGTTGACAACTGACAACTGTCAACCGACAACTGTCAACTGTCAACCGACAACTGTCAACTGTCAACTGTCAACTGTCAACTGTCAACTGTCAACTGTCAACTGTCAACTGTCTAAAAGAATGCCGGTTGGTGGCGGATCAAATTCAGGAATTCTTCGCGAGTTTTTTGTTCCTCCTGAAACACGCCCAACATCGCACTCGTCACTGTCCAAGCACCGGGTTTTTGCACGCCCCGCATCGTCATGCACATATGGCTGGCTTCCATTACTACAGCCACTCCCTGTGGTTCCAATATTGTCTGAACTGCTTCGGCAATTTGGCGCGTCAAACGTTCTTGTACCTGCAATCGTCGGCTGTACATTTCGACAATTCTCGCTAGTTTGCTCAGTCCCACTACTTTTTGGTTGGGAATGTAAGCGACGTGAACTCGACCCATAAATGGCAGCATATGGTGTTCGCACATACTGAAGGCGCTGATATCTCGCACCAGTACCATTTCGTTGTGACCTTCGTCAAAGATAGCGCCGTTGAGGAGTTCTTCGAGGGATTGACTGTAACCGCTGGTGAGAAACCGCATTGCTTCTGCTACCCGCTTCGGGGTTTTGAGCAATCCTTCGCGTTCGGGATCTTCTCCTATTCCCAGCAGCATCGTCCGAACGGCTTCCATCATTTCTTCCTGACCTATTTCTGAGGTTACCGGAACGTTGGATTCTTGACCGTGGGAGGAATTGCGATCGGGTCGAGTGGCGATGCGGGGCAAGTTGTTATCGGCGGTTGCGGGCTGTTTCATGGTGTCAGTTGAGATTGAGTTTGAGCCGTTCGTACCGTTATTCGATGCAATTGTCATAAAAAGTTGGTGTGAGGATGAATCTATTTTCGATTTTCGATTTTCGATTCGGCATATACCTATCGATTTTCGATTTTCGATTGAGGGATAGAACGAGAGATTTAAAGATTGTTGAATTCGATAAAAATCCAGCTTTCTACAATCTCAAGTTCACAAAACTCCGGCGTTGGACATGAGCGTGATTTCTTCAATGACTGCACTTGTCGGTAACTGAACTGCGTGCAGGATTGATTGGGCGACGATTTCTGGAGTTAACATCGCGCTGCGATCGAAATCGGCTTGGACGCTCTCTGTGTCCCACATGGGAGTGTTGACAGAACCCGGACAGATGGCTGTGACGCGAATTCCGCCAGCCCGTTCTTCTGCGGCTAATGTCTTGGATAAAGCCATGAGACCGAATTTGCTGACGCAGTAGGCTCCCCAGTTGGGGAAGGTTTGGGTGCCTGCGATCGAGGAAACGTTGATGATGATTCCCGATCGCCGATCGCGCATTCCCGGCAAAATTCCTAAAATACACTGCCAAACGCTAGTAAGATTCAGGTCTAGAACGTTCTGCCAGTCGGCTAGGGGCGTTTCGGTCAATGAGCCGGTGTAGCCCATGCCAGCGCTGTTGACCAGGATATCTACGGGGCCGAATTGAGCTGCGATCTCGCTGATGCCGCTTTGCACTTGCTCAATTTTTGCCAAGTCTAAGGGATAAGCTTCTGCTTTCACTCCGAATTCTCGGGCTGCTGTGGCAACGGCTTCTAGGTTTTCTGACTCTCGGCTAACTAAGGCCAGATTTATGCCAACGGCAGCGAACCCTAGAGCAGTTGCTTTGCCAATACCGCTGCTGGCTCCGGTAATCAGAGCCTGCTTTGTTGTTCGATCGTTCATTAAATTTCCTGATACTTTCGCTCGGCAACTCTCTCAAGCGTTACAGCCTTCTTCGGCAAATTAGAAAGCTGTTTGCCACGGGTGAACACAGTTAATTATGAAATTAACATTAAGAACTGTTAAGCCGATGTCATCTGAAAAATTATAACACTGCTGACAGATTCGCAGAATGGTGAGTTGTGAGTTATGAGTTTGAAGTTAAGAGATTTTTAACTCATAACTAATAACTATGAATTCGTCGGCTCAAGCAACCTTTTCAGTGAACACACCGATGTCGCGGAATTTTTGATACCGGAGATCGCGTCGCTGCTGGCCGGTGAGCTGTGTCAGTTCTGCTAAGTTTTCCAACAAAGCTCCTTTGAGCATAGCCGCAGCTTTCAGGGGATTGGAGTGCGCGCCACCAACGGGTTCGGGTACTATCTGATCCAGAACGCCGAGGTTTTTCAAATCCCAGGAAGTAATTTTGAGGGCTTCGGCGGCTAAGTTGGCTTTACCGGAGTCTTTCCAGAGGATGGCCGCACAAGCTTCGGGGGTGGCTACGGTATACACGGAATGTTCTAACATTAACAGCCGCTCGCCGACGCCGATGCCCAATGCGCCCCCGGAACCGCCTTCGCCGATGACAGTGCAAATAATCGGAACGTCGAGGCGAAACATTTCTCGGAGGTTGCAGGCGATCGCCTCTCCCTGTCCGAGCTGTTCGGCTTCTAAGCCAGCCCAAGCCCCCGGAGTATCGATAAAGGTGAAAATTGGCATACCGAAGCGATCGGCGTGTTCCATCAACCGCAGGGCTTTGCGGTAGCCGCCGGGAGCTGCCATCCCGAAGTTGCGGGCGATATTGTCTTTGGTGTCGCGTCCTTTTTGATGGCCGATGATGACTGTAGGGCGCCCGTCTATGCGGGCAATTCCGCCGACGAGGGCGGGGTCGTCTCCCCCGCGCCGATCGCCGTGGAGCTCGATCCACTCGTCGCTAATTGCCTGAATGTAGTCGAGGGTGCTGGGGCGGCGCGGGTGACGGGCGAGTTGCAGCCGCTGCATAGGGGACAAGCTGCTGAAAATTTCTTGTCGCAGTTGGGCGGAACGAGCTTCGAGTTTGCGAATTTCGTCGGTGACATCGACGCTGTTTTCTGCGGCGAGTTCGCGAATCTGGTGAATTCGGGTTTCGAGTTCGGCCAGAGGCTTTTCAAAATCTAGGAGTAATGGTTTGCGGTCGGGGTTTGCCACGCTGATAATTTCTATAGGGTTTTTAAGGTGAAAGTCGATCGACTGTTTCCCGATCCTACCTTGTCAGTTGACACTGAAAAAGAGGGTTCTTGGGAAGTTTTGAATTTTGAATTATGTTTTTCTTCGTAGCCAGAGTTGAAAACCTGAGGCTTGAGCCTCGTTTTTTGTTACACTATTTTTGCTTAATCCCAGAGTTTTACCAGAAAGAATTGGTTTAAAGCCGAAACCCTTGTAGGGAGAAATTAAAATCAGACTATTCATTAATCCAATCCTCTTGCTTCCAGGTAGCTGTTAACTGTCAACTGTCAACTGTCAACTGTCAACTGAACCACCCCCCCTATGCCTGCCCACAGCCACAAAAGACCTAACCCTGCTGAATTGTTCCAAAGCGCAAAAAGCGATACAAGTGCGATCGAACTCAGTCCGTCGGAAGCTTTGACAGCTATTTCAGTCTTAGCTGTTGCCGCCGACGGTGAAATATCCGAAGCCGAAAGACAAACCCTTGCCGCCAATCACATTCGCTTGTTCGGCTCTTATTCTGGCGAACACTTCCAAGAACTATTTAAGAAAGTTCTGAAATTGAGCAGTCTGTACACTCCGGCCGAAGTATTTGCCGCAGCTAAAAACGCATTGAATGCTCAGCTTCGAGAAACAGCTTTTGCAATTGCCACAGATTTGGTCTTGGTAGATGGAGTTTTCACAACCGAGGAAAAAGATTTCTTAGTTGAACTTTCCCAAGCTCTCGACATCTCCGAGACAATGGGCAAAAAAATCATCGAAGTCATGACCATCAAAAACTGCGGGGACAATTTGATCTCAGCTCAATCTCTTGAATAAGTTGAGCGATAGACCACTATATCATGTCTGGTTAAATAACCGTTAGCTGTATATTTTTGACCGATCCGCACTCTTTGTCCTGACTGCCAAAAACTTTTCTTCGAGTCGTGCGATCGAACACAATCTCAACTCTTAACTCCCTCAAAAAAAAAGTTACTGGTTATTATCAGAAAAAATTTCCTCAATAACCAATAACCCTTAATCAATCACATCAAAATGACATCAAAGGTCGGAAACCGTGCTTGACGGAAATTTCTCCGATTTGCTCCATCTTTTCTACCGTAATTTGATTCCGTCCCCAAGAAAAATTGGTGTACAACTTTTCAAATTCCAGCAGCATGGATTCGGCAAAACAGGCAAATAACTGCCGGCCCGGCACATCCATATTCACAATCTTCATAATCTTCCACTCAATATCGAGGGAATGCTCCACAATCCCGCCATTGAGTACGTAAATTTCGGGATGCTGAACCTGAGTTGCCAGATTTTTCGGATAACCACCGTCAATCAACAAACAGGGTTGCTTCAATGTCTTGGGGTCAATTTCTACTCCCTTTGGCATACTGGCTACCCAGACTACAATATCCGCTTGGGGGAGAGCTTCTTCCAAATCCATGATTTTGCCTCGTCCCAATTCCGATTGCAAATCTTGCAATCGTTCTTTGTCGCGGGCAATGAGCAACAATTCTGCTACATTAGTTTTAACATTCAGCCAGCGGCAGACAGCACTGCCAATATCTCCAGTAGCACCACAAACCGCCACAGTAGCTTTTGAAAGTTCAATCCCCAATTTGGGGGCTGCTTCTTCTACTTGGCGGCAGAGGATGTAAGCCGTGTGGGTGTTACCAGTGGTGAAGCGTTCAAACTCCAACTTTAGATTGCGGATTTGCTTAATTTGCTGCAAGTTGAAGGTTTCAAAAATGATCGAAGAAAAGCCGCCTAAAGCAGTGATATTAATCCCGTTTTTTTGAGCGTGTGCCATCGCGTTAATGATTTTGCGAGTGGCTGCTTTGATCCGGCGAGTGGCTAGCATTTCTGGTAGAAAACACGACTCCACATAGCGGCCTTCTATTTTTTGCCCGGTAATGCTAGTGACAGTGATATGATCGACTATCTGGGGCGGTGCGCTGCACCAAAAATCGAGCCCTTGATCGGCATATTCTGGATAGCCCAGCTCGTTAGCTACTGATTGGGCGACCGATTAGACCAAACATTAAGTTGTCAAATGAAGGAAGAAGAAAGATGTCAGTTGACAGTTGACAGTTGACAGTTGTTAGTTGTCAGTTATCAGTTATCAGTTGTCAGAAGTCAGAAGGGAAAATTAATTTTTTTTAATTTAGTTCCCGTTCTTTATTTCCAACTTGATTGGGGTACAAGACCTTGTAATGCAGAAGGAAGAAGGGAAAATTAAAAGGTTTTAATTTTTAATTTTTATCCCATTCCTTATTTCCAAATTGATTAGGCTGCGAGGCCTTGTGCTGACATCCGCATGATGTCGCGGTTGTTAAACCCTATGTTACCCAGGGCTTCGCCGTAGGCAATCATGAAGTCTTCAATTAAAGCATCTTTTTCCATTCCCAAAACGCTAGCATCGTCTGCGACAGCGTTTAGCAGCCTCCAGATGATGGGCAGGTTTTGGCGGTTGGCGGCTTCGAGTTCAGCTTTGGATTCTTCAAAGTGAGCTTGCAGCCAGACTTCCCCAAAGTTGAGGTGGCTGTATTCTTCTTTGACGACGCCTTCGGTGATTTTGCGGGCAAAGTCATCGGCGACGGGAATGTAGATGTTGTAGGCTGCGATCGCAAAACACTCGATAATGAGTGATTGAATCAGCAAGCAAGTTACAACCTTACCTTCGGCGGATGCCGTTTGGAAGTTGCTGTGCAAATCCGAAAAGAACTCCTTGGCAAATACCATGTCAGGCGTGACTTTGAGATTCTTGCCACAAGCTTGGAAGCCTTTCATGTGGCGGTTCTCCATCTTGGACAAGCCAATTAACTCACTTTTTTTGTCAGCCAACATTTCTGCCAGTTGCAGGTAATTGTCATGAGCTTCTTGTTCGCCTTCAATCACAATGGCGTTGATGCGGCTGTAAGCATCTTTGTAAGTTTCGGTTTGAAAGTCAATTGTTGGGCTGGCCTCAAGCTGGGGCATAGATATGTCGTCTCCTTATATAACCTTGTAGGATGTTTGGAAACCCCTTTGAATTTTGGGGTCACGTGCACTACACTTTACCTATTTTTGACTAAAAATTTACGGTTGTGTGGGAATCTGGAAGGCGATCGGGTTTGAGAGCCTCACAAGCTTATTATTTTAGGTTAATTCACAAGTTTATGGGTAAATCCTTTGACAGGTCTCAAGCGCTGGAACTGCTGAGTTTTATTTTGTTGCTGGCGGGGGCTGCGCTGGTGCTGCTGCCGCTGGCTGCTGTTTTTTGGGTTTCTTTATCACCATCTGGTGTCGGTGTCAAGGCGACAGACCTGACTTTTGCAAACTATCAGGAGGCTTGGCGACGGGGGAATTTTTTGTTGGCATTTGCTAATTCTACTCTAGTGGCGATCGCAGTTACTGCTTTTCAGGTAGTGACTTCTGCTTTAGCGGGTTATGCTTTGGCCAGGCTGAAGTTTCGCGGGCGACAGGCCCTAGTTTTGGTGGTTTTGGCGACGCTAGTGATTCCGTTTCAGCTTTTGGTGATTCCAATATTCATGGTTTTGAAGTGGGGCCATTTGCTGAATACTTACGGGGCGCTGATTTTGCCGACGGCGGTTAACGGTTTCGGAATTTTTCTGCTGCGCCAGTATTTTCTGACAATTCCGGTGGAGTTGGAGGAGGCGGCAATGCTAGATGGGGCTAACCGCTGGCAGGTGTTGTGGCAGGTGATGCTGCCTTTAGCGCGCCCTGCTTTGGTGACGCTGTTTTTGTTTACCTTTATCGGCGAGTGGAATGATTTGTTTAAACCGCTGGTGTTTACAACGCGACCAGAGTTGCGGACTGTGCAGTTGGTTTTAACCCAGTTTCAGGAACAGTTTACTAGCAGTTGGCCGTTGTTGATGGCGGCGGTGGTAATTGGGACTGTGCCGGTGGTGTTGCTGTTTTTGGCGGGCCAGCGGCAGTTTATTCGGGGAATTGCGGCGACGGGGATTAAGAATTGAGTTGGTGGGCCGAAGAAGACCGGGCGGTTGAAACCGCGTCTATACAAACAAAACCCACCTCCGTGGGTTGAAGAGTGAGCAATTAAAATTACGTTATTTTCTTTACACCCTCGCTCGGACTTCCTTTGTGTATGCGCGGTTTTAACCGCGGCCCGATCTATAATTATCCAATAAATGAAATCTATGCAGAATTTGCAAAAGCTGGGTTGGTTTTTATTTATTGCATCTTTTTTGCCCTGGCTGGCAATCTTGTTTATTGTACCATTCCTACCACTGAGCATCGCCGAAAAAACGCAAATAGATGTTGTTTTAGCTGTGCTAGCCGAAGTGTGTTTTTGGCTGAGCGTGGTAATTTTGGGAAAAGAAGTAGTTACGAAATATCGGCGTTATTTGAATCCCCGCTATCTTTGGAACAAAATCAGAAATTTTCACCGCAGATAAACAGGGATTGACGCAGACTTGGTTCGTAGTGAGGACTTTAGTCCGCATTTGGAGAGGACTAAAGTCCTCACTACGAACCCAGGTCAAGGTTGAGCTATTCGCTAATAATTTGCAAGCGAATCGAGCGTTCTCCGTCTCCGAAATCCACTTCAATCTTTTCTCCGGAAAGACTGTCCAAACATCCCAAAAGTAAGCGCAAATTTGGTGTGCTTGCTCCTGTATCCACGTACAATCTATCTGCCAAACTTCCTAAACGCTTCCAAACAGTGTAGAGTTTGACTACAGTTTGTTCTAGCAAGGCGGCTTGTTTGACAACATCGGCGGTAGTTCCCAAACAGCCGACTCGCAAAGATTCTTCCAAAGCCATTTCCATGTCTAGGTGAGACTGGTTCAGAGCTTGGACTTGGGCGGCGGCATCGAGATATTTCGATAAATTCTTGGCGTCAGAAGTTAGCTGTTTGACTGTATCTACATCTGGATTTTCTGCTACTTCTTTTTGAATTTCGCTTTGGTGAGATGGGGAGAGTTTCTCCATTTCTTTGACTAAAGGAGCCAGATAGCGGGAAGGAAGAGAACCGCTAGATGCTTTTTCTTTGACTTCTTCTGGCAATAAATCTGAGTTCATTGCCATCCATTCGTCGGATAGTTGTTTGACTTCGCGGCGGGTGATACGATCGCCTTTTCCGGCAGCATCTGTTACCATTTGCTGTACTTCTGGAGATGCTTTGGCGGTTTCTACAAAGGCTCTTTTGCTGAAGTTTCTAATGGATTCTGGGTCTAAATCTCCTTGTTCGATGAGAGTATCGGCACTTTTAGCTAATTCGATTAAAGAATAGGCTTGACTTTTGCTGATTTCTCTTTCTTTTAGCCAATTCAAGAAGCCTGTACCGCGTCCGTCGCCGCCTTTTTTTTCTCTATCTCTGACTGTGCGGAGAATTTGTCCGCGCCAGATGTCGGTTTGTAAGTCGAAACGATCGCACACTTTCCAGGCGTTGTCAACCTGATTGTCAAAATCGAAGTCTGGTATTTGTTCGTCTTCGGGGTCTGGTAATTGGAAATTGATATCTGTCAAGCCTCTGAGGGCTTCGGCGAGTTCTGTGGGAGATTGGGGGACTTCAGCCATTAGGAGAAATTTGTGTAGAGCGACAGCCGGTTTAATTGGGAATTTGCACGAATTGAGATTGAAGACACTACCTGTAGTAGTAAGGCGGCAAGGCTGACACTACTGATAGAGTTTTTGTGCAAGTTATCTCATTATTGCATGGCTGGGGGCGATCGGCGAAAAGATACTCAAAAAGACTCCGGGTACGGCCCTGATGGGACTTGATGCGAGTGCTGGCTGTGGGGGGATTGAGTTAAAGTGAATTAGGAAACTAAAGGAACTAATAAAATGCTGGAAACTACCAAACGTTAGGAGCGCTTTATCCCTTTGTTAAGCTAGAATTGAGAAAATAAGGTAAAGGAAAAGTGCCATGTCAGAACAAGACATCGCTAAGATAATTACGATCGAACCGGGAAAGCGTGGTGGTAAGCCCTGTATTCGGGGCATGAGAATTACGGTTTATGACGTGTTGGAATATCTTGCATCTGGGATGAGTTATGAAGAAATCCTAGATGATTTTCCCTATCTCACGCAACAGGATATTTTGGCTTGTTTGAGTTTTGCTTAAGAGGTAACTATGTCAACAACTGCGATCGACATTGGCACGCTGGTTGTCAGTACGCCTGAAACCTGTGGAGGGCGGCCCCGAATTGCGGGAACCAGAATTTCTATTGCTCAAATTGCCGTTTGGAATAAACAAGGAATGAGTGTAGAAGAAATACTCGAAGAGATTCCCTATTTAGATTTAGCACAGGTTTATGCGGCCCTATCTTACTATCATGCTAACCGTAATGAAATTGAGGCAGATTTAGCTGCGGAATTAGCTGAATATCAGCTTTTGGAAGCTGAACACAGGGCGGGGAATCTTTAATGAGCCTGATTCGTTTGTATTTGGATGAGGATACGCTTAGAAAAGCATTCGTGCAAGCCCTGCGAGAGAATGGGGTTGATGTGGTGACTGTCTCAGATGCCAATAATTTAGGGCGTATAGATGAAGAACAACTGATATGGGCAACAGAGCAAGGTCGAGTCATTTATACTTTTAATAGTCGAGATTTCTGTCGGTTGCACGGGAACTTGCTCGCAGTAGGCGGGAGTCATTCAGGAATTATTGTTGCACCGCGACAAAGTTACTCTGTAGGCGAACAGTTGCGCGGTTTGTTGAATTTGATTGGTAGCAAGTCTGCTGAGGAAATGATGAATCAACTGGAATTTTTAGGAACTTACATTAGTTATGAATAGAAGTATCTAAGTCAGTGGTTGTAACTATCCCTGCCTTGTGCTAGATTTTTATCCAATTCCGTAAAATTTTTGTCAGGGCGATCGCCACAGCATCGCAATGAAAAAATAACTACTATCTCCCTGCGTGAAATCATGCCCCAAGACTTCTCCGGTAAAAATCTCCGAGGCCGCAACTTCAAAGGTCAAAACCTCACAGGTGCAAAATTCATCGGTGCAGACATCCGAGGTGCAAACTTCACCAATGCCATCCTCAGAGAAGCTGACTTCACTGGTGCCAAAGCTGGACTGCAACAGCGATGGCAAATTCCACTGCTAATAATCGCATTACTTATCGCAGCAGCAGCGGGATGTGTCGGGGCAATAGGCGGTGCTTTTGTAGGAGCTTTTTTGTCCGAAAACTATCAAAAATTTCTGAGTTACCCAGGGATAATCTTTTCAATAGCTACTGTTATTTTCTTGATGATGATTATCCCCCACGGATTCAAGTCTGCTTTTGAATTTTTCCTAGTTATAGCTTTTGTTTTTGTTGTAATTTTAACGTTTTCCTTTGGCTTATCATTAGAAGTAGCTGGACCTGTAAGTCTGGGTTTATTATTAACTTTGGTTTTTGCTGTAGAGTTTTCTTTGGCTTTGGCTTTAACTTTTGCTGGAGTTGTATCTGATACTTTTGCTTTAGGTGTGATCGCGACTTTATTTGGAAGTTTGATCGCAGTAATACTTGTAGCTTTTGTTAAGGCGTTTGCAACAGCAAGAGCTATTAGTCTCGTTGGGGCTGTGGTTGGCATTTACGCTGTTACTTTTATATCAGCTTATATTAGCAAGCGAGCTTTAGCTGATGATAACAGATTTTCGTGGCTAAAAAGTATAGCAATTGAGTATGCAACTGTGAAAGGTACTACTTTTCGTAATGCCGATTTAACTGATGCCAATTTCACTGAAGCAACTCTCAAAAGTACAGATTTTAGAACAGCTAATCTCACTCGCACTTGCTTCCGAAATACAGAAAAACTCGATCGCGCGCGAGTCGGTAAATCGATATTAGCTGATACCCGCGTCCGAGAATTACTCGTCACTGGCAATGGCTACAAAAAATCCTATGTTGGTGCGAATCTTCAAGGCGCAAACTTGATAGGCGTTAATCTCAACGAGGCTAATCTCAAGCAGGCTAACCTCAGCGAAGCAACTTTGCATCAAGCTAATTTGGAATGGGCAAACCTCACTGAAACTCAAGCCTTGGCAACAAATTTTACAGCAGCTAGTTTTACAGGTGCTTGTTTGGAAGCTTGGAACATTGACGGTAATACAAAGCTCGATCGCGTTGACTGTCGGTTTGTTTATCTTCTAGAATATCCCAAACCGGGAACTGACGATCGCGAACGTTGCCCCAGCAGTGGCGAATTTGCACCAGTAGAATTTACCAAACTGTTTGAGGAGGTTTTAAATACAGTTAATCTAATTTTTCGTAACGGAATTGACTGGAAAGCTTTTGTTGCTGCATTCAAACAATTGCAAGTGGAAAACGAAGGCACGGAACTGACTATCCAGAGTATTGAAAATAAAGGCGATGGAGTCATTGTTGTCAAAGTTAGCGTACCACCTGATGCTAATAAGGAGCATATTCATAAAAATTTCACACAAAGTTATGAACTAATGGCGGCAAGATTGGAAGATAAAGACAAGCAGATAACTTTTCTTGAAGGAGTCGTTATCCAACTCGCAGCTAAACCTGTTACCATAGAACTTAAAGCTATAGCAGAGAGTAAATCCACGGGAAATCAAAGCAGTAATCTCTATGTTGCTAGAGACGCGATCGGGTCAACGTTAAATATAGGTAATATTGAAGGTACAGTTACCAACGCAAACAACGAACAGCTAGAGTCTACTCAACTAAATCAGCCTCCGCAGGAATCCTGAAGTTAGATTTTGAAAAAAAGGATGAAAATATGATTAATAACAACTTAAATTTTACTGATACGATTAACCAGACACACATCTCTACGATTAACCTGATTCCTCAAAGTGACAAGCCGGGAATCAAAGAATTGTTGACTGAGTTACAAATAGCGATCGAAGCTGAAACTAATTTATCTGATGATGATAAAGCTGAAGCCTTGGAACAGGTAAAAACTTTGGCAGAAGTAGGGAAAAATCCCCAAGAAAGCACAATGCAAAAGGCGGGGAAAACGGCAATGAAAATTCTCAAAGGTACTATTGCTAGTTTACCGAGTGCAGCGACATTGGTGGAAGCTTGCAGTAAATTGTTATTTGAGATTGAAACTTTTGATGAGTCCGCATCCTTGCAGTTAGATGAAATCAGCAGCAAACTTACCACTAATCTTAACCAGTTACCTCACTCACCTGGGCTGTTTCAATTAGTGATAGATCAATTGTTAAAATACTACCAACTGTCAATAAAAGCAGTTGAAGAAAGATATCAAGCCGAACTCCAAGCAAAAGATGCTCAAATAGAGACGTATCGTGAGGAAATAGCTTTTTTGAGAGAACTGACTGTCAAGTTAGCTAAAAATCCGATCGTGATTAATTCCAGCCAAGACAACAAGCCAGAATAAATTTCTTTTTAGTTTATGTCAAATGAGGAAGAACTGGCTCGGCTGAAACAAAAGTGTGAAGCAAAAATTAGAGAATTAATGCAAAGACATAAATTAGAAATCGCTGTTAAAGACAAGGAAATTCAAGGCTGTTGCCAAGAAATCGCTATTAAAAACAGTAAAATCCAAGACTATAGCGAACAAATCTTATATTTAAGAAAACTTAATATGGCTTTAGCACAAAAAGAATTAATAATCTATAATAATAATGAAGTAAAATCTACATCAAAGAGTAAATCTATGACTGACAGTAGCAGCAAAAATATCAATGTTGGGGGAGACGTTACTGGGTCAACATTGAACATAGGCGAGATCAGCGGTATAGTTACCAACACGATCGGCCAGCTACCAGCCTCTCCTCAAAGTGACAAGCCGGGAATCAAAGAATTGTTGACTGAGTTACAAACAGCGATCGAGGCTGATACTAATTTATCTGATAAGAATAAAGCTGTGGCCTTGAAACAGGTAAAATCCTTGGCAGAAGTAGGGAAAAATCCCCAAGAAAGCACAATGCAAGAGGCGGGGGAAACAGCCATGACAATGCTGAAAGGTATTCTTGCTGGTTTACCGAGTGCGGCAACATTGGTCGAAGCTTGCAGTAAGTTGTTGCCCGCGATCGCGAGTCTCTTACTTTTACCCTAAAATTATTCAGAAATTCAGACATAACTAACGCGCTGCTACGAAGAAACCGGGTTTTTGACCATATCTGGGACTGCAATGAGTATGCTCGGAAAAACTCGGTTTCTGAACCCCGTGCGAAGTCCTAAAAAGGACACAGCAATGCTGTTTCCCTACCCCAAAACTCAACATCAACCGCCAGTCAAAGCTTTAAACACCCACCCAAAAAACATCACGCTCAAGAAAATTACACTACCAACAATCAACGTCAAACCCAACAGCAAAGCCACCACAAACAACCAATCAGCTTTTTTTCCAGCCGGTTCAGGCGAACCTAAATGAGCATCCAGCAATTCGATATTTTTGATATTAGCTTTCCAAGCAACATCTAACAAGTCTCCGGCAACTGGTACAGTGCCAGCAACTGTATCAAATACGATGTTAGCCGCCATCTTTACTAAAGTCTCTTGTGGCACTCCCATTTGAGCGGATTTGAAAACAACATAACCTGCAAAAATTGAACCAACTAAATCGCCGCCACCCGGTATCAATCCTAATATTGGATCGAGTCCGATGCGGTATTTTGTGCCGGGAATCGGAATTGCGTTGTCGAGTAAATGGCTGATGCGGCGGAGTCGGCGCAAGGATGCAGCCTGAGATTTGTTGGGAGTGTTTGCGGAGGAATTTTGTATAGGAGGACGAGACATTTAGATTACTCCTGACTTTATTTCTTAGTCCGCGGAGGCGGACTTCGTTTTTGTAGAAGCGATTTCAATCGCCGAATCATGAAGGTGTTAACTTTTATCATACAGAGAAACCCGGTCTCTATTCAAAACCGGGTTTCTTGCTTCTAGCTGCTGGCTGTTAGTTTAGCCTACTATTTGTTGCCTTCGGTGAAGTCGGCGTCAATCACGTCGTCGCCGCCGCCAGTCGGGCCGCCGTCTCCAGGGCCACCAGGGCCGTCAGTGGGGCCGCCTGCTTGCTGGTAAAGGTTGCTGCTGACTGCGTAGAATGCTTGCTGCAACTCTGTTGTCAAGGTTTTGATCCGATCGTCATCTTCACTCTCGATCGCAGCCCGCAAGTCTTTTAGCAAGCCTTCAATCTTGGTTTTGTCATCAGCAGGAACTTTATCGCCCAATTCTGCCAACTGCTTCTCGATTTGGTAGGCTTGAGAATCGGCTTGGTTTTTGCGATCGATCCGTTCGCGACGTTCTTTGTCAGCAGCCGCATTCGATTCGGCTTCCCGAACCATGCGATCGACTTCATTGCTAGGCAAAGTAGAAGCACCGGTAATGCTGATAGATTGTTCCTTACCAGTACCTTTATCCTTAGCAGCTACATTCAAAATACCGTTAGCATCGATATCAAATGTAACTTCAATTTGAGGTACGCCACGGGGAGCTGGGGGAACTCCATCTAAACGGAAAGTTCCCAAATCTTTGTTATCGTTTGCCATTTCCCGTTCGCCTTGCAAAACGTGAATTTCCACGTTTGTTTGGCCATCTACAGCAGTCGAGAAAGTTTCCGACTTCTTGGTAGGAATTGTGGTGTTGCGGGGAATGATTTTGGTCATCACGCCGCCCAAGGTTTCCACGCCGAGAGACAGCGGGGTAACGTCGAGCAACAGGATGTCTTTGACTTCGCCTGCGAGCACGCCTGCTTGAATTGCGGCACCGACTGCGACCACTTCATCCGGGTTTACCGTTTGGTTGGGGTCTTTGCCGAGGATTTTTTTGACGAGTTCTTGCACGGCTGGAATGCGTGTAGAACCGCCAACTAAGACAACTTCATTAATTGCTGATTTGTCGAGTTTGGCGTCGCGGATTGCGTTTTCTACGGGAATGCGAGAGCGATCGATCAAATCAGAACAAAGCTCTTCAAACTTGCCCCGAGTCAAGGTGGTGTCCAAGTGTTTTGGCCCGTCTTGAGTTGCGGTAATAAACGGCAAGTTGATTTCTGCTTGGGTAACGCTCGAAAGTTCAATCTTGGCTTTTTCGGCTGCTTCCGTCAGGCGTTGCAGTGCTTGTTTATCTTTGCGGAGGTCAATTCCTTCGGCTCTTTGGAATTCTCCGGCGATGAAATCAACAATTTTTTTGTCGAAGTCGTCACCACCGAGGTGAGTGTCTCCAGAAGTTGCTAGCACTTCAAATACGCCGTCGCCGACTTCGAGAATCGATACGTCGAAAGTACCGCCACCCAAGTCAAATACGAGGATGGTTTCGTTGCTCTTTTTATCTAATCCGTAGGCTAAAGCTGCTGCTGTAGGTTCGTTAATAATCCGCAGAACTTCAATACCGGCAATTTTTCCCGCGTCTTTAGTAGCTTGGCGCTGGGAATCGTTGAAGTAAGCGGGCACGGTAATTACCGCTTGGGTAACAGTTTCACCGAGGTATTTGCTGGCATCTTCTACGAGTTTACGCAACACTTGCGCGGAAATTTCTTCGGGAGCAAATTGCTTGCCGCGGGCGGGACAGTCTAGTTTGAGGCTGTTCCCAACTTTCAGGACTTTGTAGGAAACTTCTGTGGTTTCGTGGGTTACTTCGTCAACCCGACGCCCGATAAACCGTTTTACTGAGTAAAAGGTGTTTTCGGCGTTCATCACGGCTTGACGCTTGGCGATTTGTCCGACGAGTTGATCGCCATTTTTAGCATATGCTACTACGGAAGGTGTGGTGCGACCCCCTTCGGCGTTGGCTATGACGGTGGGTTTGCCGCCTTCCATAACTGCGACGCAGGAGTTTGTCGTACCTAAGTCAATTCCAACTACTTTTCCCATAGGGGTGTTCCGGCTCCAATCTCTACAAAATTTTGGTTTTCTATCTGTGTGATAGTCTGGTTATTCAGAACTGCGATTCTACTTCGCGGTTTACGGGTAGTCAGCTCTGCTTTAATACAACAGTCTTCGATAGGGTGCTTATCTCTATACTGCGGGCGGTTAGACCTTGCGATGAAGGTGTATTTACCGAACCTGTTGGGGGACGGTTGCATCGGTGAGGCTTGTACTGCTACAGCTTTGGACTGCTTTTCTTTACTCTTCCTAATGTAGGGCGTGCGATCGATTCAGGCATTGTGGCAAACCGTATACGTTGTGTTGTATTTGCCGTCTTGGGTGTATAAATTTAGTTGGGCCGGTTTGGGCGATTCGTTGTGCGATCGCATTTTTTGGATGCCAAATATAACGGTTATCAGAAAGATGAGGTACGTTGTTGGGCTTTAGCCCTCTTAGTTTAAGGGTTATGTAAGCTGTCAGTTATACATCATCCATCTTTTTGAGAAAGGCTATATAAGATTTTATGCGATGTCCATGCCAAGCGGACTGAAGATCATGTAATTTTAACTGTCTACTCTTCAACCCCCGAAGGCGGGTTTTGTTTGTGTAGACGCGGTTTCCAACCGCCGGGTTTCAACCGCCAGGTTTCAACCCAATTTCAACCATCGCCGAATTTCAACTACCGCGCATCACCAATTAAAATAAACGGCGACCAATAAAACGGATGGCGACTAATCTGACTCAACTTAGCTTGCCGCAAAGCATCATTTTTACTCATCCCCTTATTAATATTTTGATAAAACTGAACCATCAAATCTTTAGTAGCTGCATCATCAACACTCCACAAACTCGCCATCACAGCTCGTGCACCCGCACGCTCAAATACATAGGCAACTCCCGATATTTCTTCACCGTTAGAATTTGCTTGCATAGCAGTTTGACACGCGCTTAAGGTGAGGAGTCTGGTGTTTTGCAATCCTAATAAGGCGGCATCGCGAATATTGAATTGGCTGTCAGCAAACAGCAGTGTATTTTCGTCCATGCCCAAATTTTGAGCTTCGCGAAACCCAACTCTCTAAATCGAACAAGTTGGGTTTCGTTCCTCAGCCCAAGCTAAAACTGGACGCACTCCTACCGAAAGAAACCGGGTTTTTATCGAATCTGCGGGCTACAACGAAATATTTTCGTAAAAAACCCGGTTTCTGACCCCCGACGGACTCAATAAGGAGTCACTACAATTGTCATAGTCTTTTTCTGCACATTAAATCGCATTTCATCAACGAAAAATCGCTTGTTTTTTCGTATGTACTGCAATTGCGCCCGATCAACGACAGGCGAACTCAATTTCACCACAGCTTGACCTTTAATAGCATCTTTCATCTCAAAAGCACTCATGGGAATGCCATTCCATATGGCTTTGGCTTGAGGCAAAATCCCATGCCGATAACGAGGCCCCCGATTACTCCTAGGCGGGGGCGTACTTTGGGGAAACATGATTTTCTCAATTTGGTTCAAGGGGAGAGATCGCTGTTCCCCGGATGCCTGTATCCATAATTTTTGCCCTTTCTGATCAATTTTTACAACTCGACCATCTCTTTTTTCACCTCCTTTCATCACAATTTGCGCTTGCGTCCGTAAAGTTACTGGTACGGCCTGGCTAACGTTAGCTTGTGCTTGTATGGATAGCAAATTCTGTGGTTGGCTGGCGGCATTGACTTGTGCTGCCATACCCGCTGTTACTGTAAAAAATCCTACAACTAGAAATGAAAGTGTGTTGCGTTTCATAATCTCCCTAAACCCCCTTCAATGGTAAGCGTTAACTCCGCTACCGTTATAAAATTGTATTTCACCTCTCTAGAAGGTGATTCAGTACATACGGTATGAAAGGCTAAATATGCCAGTCATAGAAACCAGTATCGACAAAGCTTGGGGATTTTTAACTTATTTTTTTCATACCCTGATTAAGCAACGCCATTTTGTGAAGGTGATTGTGTGACCGCTTCTCCCCAACCTACTCCTCAACCTACTCCTCAACCTACTCCTCAACCTACTCCCCAACCTACTCCCCCGAATCCCCCGAATCCCCAGCCGAATCCCCAACCGACTCCTCAACCTACTCCCCAACCGACTTCCCCGCTGACTCCAGAACCGAATATTTTAGGTAACTTTGCCAGTATTGTTGGCTTGCTTGGTACAGCTTTGTTTTTCACAGGCTGGATTTATCGCTGGTCTTATTTTTACTACTTTCAGCTAGAGGTAATGACCCTTGATTTACCAGTAGAATCGTTTTTCATAGTACCGATTCAGGTTTTTTTAGCTGACCCCTGGACGATACTCAAAAGTTTACTCGCACTTCTGCTAACAGCTCTAGCAATTTACCACACTTTGTGGGTATTTGATATTGTAAATAGAAAAATTTCTGCTATAGTCAATTGGACAATTATAAGGTTTTCTTCGTCGGCTCGTGTAACAAGAATTTCGTGGTTTTATCACCCACTGATGTCTTGGCAGCAATTTAATATCAATCGATTTAACTCGATTAAATTGGTACGATCGCTGGTTAACGAAATTATTATCGTTAGTTTGGTATTAGTAATGTTGTTTTGGTCTGCTCGCTACCAAGGTATTGCCGATGCCCGAGGCGATGCGGGGGAAAATTCATCTTTACCCGCCGTTGCTTTAATCGCTAAGCAAGACAACATTGCTTTAGGCAGAAAACTCGACGATCCAACACTCCGATTAGCCCCCAAAGGATTTAAGGCGATCGGCGATGCAGGTCTATTTGCAGATTTGAGCAAAAGAGATTATACTGATATCAATAATCCCAAAGAACCTAGAGTTTGGCGGTTGCTTTTGGAGAGAGGAAACTGGATTTATCTGTTTCCGGCTTTAACAACAGAACAGCAAAAAGACCCTAAAGCACGCCCGCCAGTGATGGCAATTCAACAAAGTCAATCCGGCGATCAATTGTTAATTATAAGTCCCGAACCTTCTAAACCGTCTAAATAAAGTCGGGGCTGGTTGATTGGATGCCAAAATAGTCTCGATGCTAATGGTTAGACAGTTAAATTAACTTTTAGAGTGTGTCAGTTAAGACAGTCCGTTGGAAAAACGAGGTGAAAAATAGACGCTGCGATTGCCGCGCGTGGACGTTCGCAATGACAAAAAAGCATTAAGTAAACCGTATTGCGATTTCAACAGGTTTTTCTGGGGAACCTTACGCATTTTCTAAGCAACTCCATAGCCAGTATATGGACGCTTGTACGGTGGATGCAACCCTAAAATAATATCCTCTTTGGGTACTCCCATCTCAACTAATTCTTGTCCTAAATCGGCTTCTGTCATATTGCGTTGAATCCAGATTTTACCATCCTTGATATCTAAGTGAATGAAACAGTTATAAATCCGCTTGTATCCCTCCCAGCCAACGTCTAAAATTTGGTAATGATCTTGTTCTGTATCGAACACCAACTGACATTCAACATCCAAATCTGAATTGGGATCGACTGTGGCATGAGTGGTTAGTAACTGGCGGATAAATTGGCGGTACTCCTCTATTCTTTCCATTCGATGATTACCTCCTGCACTGGTTCGTAGACGATTAACTTCACTTGATACTGTCTGACAGCTTCCTGAGTGAATCGTTCTTGAAAAAAGGATTCAAATATATCGAGAGGAATTGCCAGATATAGAGTTCTGTCTGGTTCGTTCATTTGCAATCCTAAGCGGTAGTTCAAAAACTGTCCTAACGCTGAATGAAAGTCTGTCACCGCTGATGGATTCAAAAAACTTTTGATTTCAACAGCAATCTTTTGTCCAGCCTTTTCAGCGGCAAAGACTTTTTCTGCTGCTAAATCAATCTCAAACTTCACCTTATCTATCTTGAGGATCAGCGGATCTGCCGTAATTACCCACTGCTCCTTCAAGAGAGCTTGTTTAACAGCATCATGAAATCGGTCTTTGGCAGCCATCGTTTTTTTACAGTATCTAGGTATTATGATAGCCGATCGCCCTCCTTTGACTCTTCCGGTGTTTTCCCTCGCGAATTTAAGTTGAGTTCGATCGCGGGACGATCGGCAATTGTCGGAGAATTGGCTTTTCTGAGAGAGTTGAGATAACGGGCGATGGCTACGCCCCGGCTTGCGCCTACGCACTTCCGTTCAAATTCGCCCCGACGCGCAGAATCAGAAACACCGCCAAGCTTTCGAGCTCTGGCTGAGTCATACACGCGCGATCGGCCTCGAAATCCTCATCCTAGTAGCTGCGGATGCGCGACAGCAGTTGCGTCACGCTAAAGTCATCCAAAGCTTGTTGATAGCCGCGAGTATATTCACTCTCGTCGCTTTCAGGTCGTACCATAGAGATTGCCTCCTTGTTTATTAGGGGCCATAAGCCAGCGACGAACTTTCCTAGGGATGACGCTGGCTTTTGACTTGTTGAGATTATAGCATGGATATAGCACATATAAATGCTTTAAATGAGCTATATTCGACAAAGTGGTCTAGATACAGCACAATTGCGATCGGTTTAAACTAAAAAATAGTGAATATCTTATGACCAAACGCTTAGCGACCTATTTAGCCGATGGAATCTATGACATCCTTGAAGAGTGGGCAAGTCAAGAACGCCGTTCAGTCAGCAGCTTGTCAGCATTCATTTTGGAGCAAGCAGCCAGAGAACGTCAAAAGGAAATGAAACAACAGCCCCCGCCATCGGATGAGAAGCAGGAGAAGAGTTAAGTTGAGTTTGGGCGATCGATCGCTCTCTCAAACAAACTGAGGACTGAAGTTTTTTATTGCTGATTCATGCGCGATCGGGCGCATAGTGCTGTGCAAAAGCAGCATAATGCTGCATATTCGACAGAATCGTCTAAAATACTCGACAATGACGATCGTCCTAAATACGGTATGAAAGGCTAAATATGCCAGTCATAGAAACCAGTATCGACAAAGCTTGGGGATTTTTAACTTATTTTTTTCATACCCTGATTAAGCAACGCCAATAAAAAAATACTGAATTTCTAATGGCTAAACGTGTATCAACCTCAATAGCAGAAGGAATTTACGACCTACTCCAAGAGTGGGCAGATGAAGAACGGCGCTCAATCAGCGGCTTATCAGCATTCCTTTTAGAACAAGCTGTGAGAGAACGTCAAAAACAAAAACAGCCCCCGCCATCCGATGAAAAGCCGGAGAAAAATTAAGTGCAGTTTGTGCGATCGCCCGAATTCAGCAGATCGATGGCTGAAGTCCTTGCTGCAAAACGATTGTGCAACAAGTCTATTCTGCTGCGACTTCAAAATTTATGCGATCGTAAATATCCGTCAAGCTAATTTGGAACTCAACCGAGTCCATTGCTAATACAGAATCTTCTGACTCATACTCAGTAAATAGCCATTTATCATCAGCAGTCTTAGTCAATTGTTCGACATGATATTTGTATTGGTCAATTAAAATATATTCCCGAAGTTCAGGAATCGATCGATAATAAAGAAACTTCTCCCCTCTGTCATAATCTTTAGTAGATTTCGACAAAACCTCAACAATTAGCAAGGGATTTGTCACAGTCGTGGTGTTAGTTCCCTGATAAACCGGTTCACCCTGAATCACCATCACATCTGGATAAGTGTACAGACGATAACGCGGTATCCACAACCGCATATCATTGATAAAAATCTCGTAATTTTGCCCGCTTACAGTCAAGGGAAATATGCGGCAAAAATTCAGCGCAATTTTATTGTGATTAGCTGTTCCACCAGTCATCGGTAATATTTCTCCATCTAGATATTCGCTTTTGTATTCCGCAGCTTCGTCTAAAGCTAAATATTCCTCTGGAGTATAGTAGCGTTTTTCTGTTTCTGCCAACATACTATATTTCTCCTATCCAATTTTATATCTATCATTGTATCATATTTTTGATGGTGCAATTATCTCTCGCACACAAGCATCTGTAGGAAAGCGGCACTGCCGTATCCTAATCCGCAGCTAGATTTTTATGTATAATTATCACGGCTGACACATGGGGGTAAGAAACCCGGTTTCTACGAGATTTTGCGGACAGGAACGAGAAATATACGAGGAAACCGGGTTTCTAATCTCAGCGCGCGTCCAGGACTAATTTAAACAAGTATGAAATTTATCGGCATAGACTTAGGTTGGAGTTCAGGAGCAAGCGGTTTGTGCTGTTTGAATTGGGAAAACAATCGATTGCAATTCATCGAGTGCGATCGCCAACAATCCCTCAACGACATCCTCACCTGGATCGATCGCCAAATCTCCCCAACCGAACCAGCCATCATCGCCGTAGACGCACCCACAATCATCGCCAATCCAACGGGAATGCGCGACGCTGACAAACTCACCCACAAACACTTCGGGCGCTACCACGCAGGCTGCTATCCCGCCAATCTTTCTCGCCCCTTCGCCCAAAAAACAGTCGAATTTGGCCTTTGTTTAGAAGCCCGAGGATTTGTCCACTCACCAACTATTGAAGCTAAGAAACTAGGCAGATATCAAATAGAAGTCTTTCCCCATCCAGCCACAATCAACTTATTTAAATTAGATAGAATCATCAAATACAAAAAAGGAAAACTGGCAGAGCGTCAATTAGAATTGATGAAACTCTGCCAGTATATTATCGATATTTTACCGAGCCTTGAACCAAGTCTCAATCTGTCTTGTGGCACAGACATCTTGCCTGTGAACTGTGGCATAGGCATCTTGCCTGTGAGCGATATCCCCACCAGTATCGCTACCCTTAAAGCCTTGGAAGACAAGCTAGATGCCTTGCTGTGCGCTTATATCGGCGCTCACTGGTGGTACTGGGGAATCGAGCGGAATTTGGTTTTGGGCGATCGCGCAACCGGCTACATAGTCATTCCCCAACTTCAATAAGAATAGGGAGCATCTCATTTTTGTAAAAAGCATTTTTTCTTATAGTGCGAGCTTAAGAGCTCGCGTATCGTATAATACGCGAGCTCTTAAGCTCGCACTATTAAATGCAAAACAGAGATGCTCCCTGCGGACTAAAGTCCTCACTACGAACCTGAGGGAGTATCTCAGTTTTGCAAGAAGCATTTTTTATGGTAGTGCGAGCTGTCGCGAACTCGCGACAGCTCGCACTGTAAATGCAAAACTGAGATGCTCCCGAAAAATAGCACAATCGCGCATTGACCATCACAAATGTCAACTGTCAACTGTCAACTGTCAACTGTTTAATGTGCCCAGAGAATCACACCAACTTCATAAGGACTGCTGAGATTATCGTGCTTCGGCAAAACCCGCAGCGACAAACCTTGCAAACCGCTAGAAGTATAAGTAATGTCAGCCGTATAAAGGCTAGCATTGTGAGGATCTTCTCCCAAATACTCCATTACCATTGGCACGCCACCAACAATCTCGCCGTTAGCATCAACCGAACCTTGATAAAGTTCGACTTGTACGTCCGCAGGTGTCAATCCCATCAGATTGATTCGAGATTTAACAGCGATCGACTGATTGACCTTAACTTCCTTATCCTGGGAAATATCAACAGCCTCAATCTTAATGTCGTGCCACTTCCCGAGAAGGTGCTTCTTCCACTGAGACAACTCCTTAGCCGGAGCGCATCCGTCAGAAGTCATCGTGTGATAGCGATCGCTCACGGGGAAATAAGCCCGCCGCGCGTAATCCTTCACCATCCGAGCCGTATTGAAGAAAGGACAGTTCAAAGCAATAGAATCCTTCATTTTCGCCGTCCAACCGCGGGGAATACCATCAGCATCCCGGTTGTAAAACAGCGGTACAACTTCCTTTTCCATCAAGTCGTACAAAGCATTCGCCTCGACTTCATCCTGATACTTAGTATCTTCGTAAAACTCGCCATGTCCGATCGGCCAACCAGTGCGAACATAATCCGCCTCATCCCACCAACCGTCAAGAATGCTGAGGTTTGGCAAACCATTCATCGAAGCTTTCATCCCGGAAGTACCAGAAGCCTCACGGGGACGGCGCGGCGTATTCAGCCACACATCGCAACCGGACACCATCATCCGAGCCACGTTAATGTCGTAATTCGGCAGAAACACCATCGAACTGATAGTTTCGTGCTCGCGGATGAAATGAACGATATCCCGAATCAATTCCTTACCCGGAATATCCATCGGGTGAGCTTTCCCAGCAATCACAAACTGCACGGGGCGGTTTTTGTCACGCATGATCCGCATAATGCGATCGACATCGCGCAAAAACAGCGTCGCCCGCTTGTAAGTAGCAAAACGGCGTGCAAACCCGATCGTCAGCACCTTCGGATCGAGAGCTTCCCGAGCGTGTTCAATTTCCGTTTGAGCCGCCCCGCGCTCGCGCAGAGTCTTTTGCAGCCACTCCCGCGCAAACACCACCAACTCCGATCGACAGCGTTCGTGATTCCGCCACAATTCCTCATCAGGAATCGACGACATCCGATCCCAGAGTCGATCGTCCTTGCGAGTCATTTCCCAATCCGGGCCAAGATAGCGATCGTACAACTCCTGAGTAGACTTCGCCACACAACTGCGAGCGTGAACCCCGTTGGTAATCGAAGTAATCGGCACCTCTTCCTCAGGCAAACCCGGCCACAACCCTTGGAACATCGGGCGCGACACGACACCGTGCAAAGCCGCCACCCCGTTGACAAAACTCGACATTTTAATTGCCAAAATTGCCATATTCAGAGGCCCGGACAAATCTTTAGTATTCTCCCGGCCCAATCCCAGGAACTCATCTTGCGACAAGCCAAACATCTTGGGATACTGACCCAGATAGTGCATCACCATATCCGGCTCGAACAAGTCAAACCCAGCAGGTACAGGCGTGTGAGTCGTAAACATACTGCTCGAAATCACCACCTGTTCCGCTTCCAAGAAACTCAGGTGATGTTCCTCCATCAGCATCCGTATGCGTTCCAAAGCCATGAAAGCCGCGTGGCCTTCATTCATGTGATAAGCCGTAACTGTCAAGCCCAAAGCCTTGAGCATTTTCACTCCGCCGATGCCCAACATGATTTCTTGGTGCATCCGCAGAGTTTTGTCACCGCCGTAGAGTTGGTCGGTAATATCTTGGTCGTAGCGGCTGTTAGGTTCAATATTTGTATCCATTAGGTACAGGGGCACCGTGCCCACCTGTACCCGCCAAATCCGGGCGTATACCTTGCGGCCGGGATAGTCCACCTCAATCCGCAATTCCGAACCGTCGGGATTGCGTTCTAGGTGCAGCGGCATATTGTAGAAATCGTTCAGCGGATAGCGTTCTTGCTGCCAGCCATCGGCGTTGAGATATTGCGAAAAATAGCCTTCTTGATACAGCAAGCCTACGCCAGCCAAGGGCAAGCCCAAGTCGCTAGCAGATTTGAGGTGGTCGCCTGCGAGCACGCCCAAACCGCCGGAATAGATGGGTAGGGCTTTCACTAAGCCGAATTCCATCGAAAAGTAAGCGTAGCATTCCTGGCGATCGGTGCCGCGCTGTTTGCGGTACCAGGCCCGATTTTTGAGATAATCGTCTAACTGCTGGGCTGCTCGGTTCATTTGAGCAATGAAGCCTTCATCTTCTGCCATTTCTTGCAGTCGCTCTTGAGAAATGGTTCCGAGCATCAGCACCGGGTTTTGATTGCTGGAATCCCAGAGATCTCGATCGAGCCGGCGGAAAAGGTCTTTGGTATCAACGTTCCAGTCCCAGTGCAAGTTGTAGGCAAGCTTGCGTAGGGGTTCGAGAATTGCCGGCAGAGACGGGGAAACGTTAAATGTGCGAATTGGCTGCATAGACAAAGCGTTTATGTTGGGGTAGCGATATTTTCGTCTGTCTTTTGGCACAAGTCCGTTATTCTGCACACTATTTTAAGTTTTAAGTCGTGCGGGCGATCGATCGCAAGGTCGATCGCCCACCTCCAACGACACAGCAGTAGGGTTTCCCTACAAGTGGTGAGAGCAAATGCCGATCGCCCTTTACTCTCACATTCAAGGTACGTAGTTGCGCTTCAGCGCTCTTTCTTGATATATAGGAAAAGAGCGCTGAAGCGCAACTACGTACCTAAAGCAGCGTCAGCACCCGATCGAATGACCAATGACCAATTAAGCAATTTTCACTTTCCTCAACAGACAATTTACCAAAAGTTTGCTCGCATCCCCAGCCGAGAGCGCCTTGCTAAAATAATGACCCTGAATTTCGTGACAGTGGAGCGATCGCAAACAATCCAACTGCTCTTTAGTTTCTACTCCCTCAGCCACCACGCTCAAGTTCAAATCTCGCCCCAGAGTTGCTACAGCATTTGCGATCGCCCGTTCGCACGGATCAGTCGTCAGTTCGCTGACAAAAGATTTGTCTATTTTCAAGATATTCAACGGAAACTTTTTGAGATAATTTAGAGAACAATAACCCGTACCGAAATCGTCCAGCGCAATCTGCACTCCCATAGCCTGCAACTCCCTCAAAACTTTTGTGGTATAATCCACATCTTGCATAGCTGTAGTCTCGGTGATTTCTAACTCCAAATACTTCGGTGCTAAACCAGTTCTTTCCAAACAATTCGCCACCATTTGCACTAAATTAAATTGCTGAAACTGCCGCGCCGAAAAGTTAACCGCTACCCGCAAATCTGGTTGCAAAGCATCCTGCCAAGCTTTATTTTGAGTGCAGGCAGTTTGCAGCACCCATTCGCCAATAGGGACAATTAATCCGTTCTCTTCGGCGATCGGAATAAATGTCGCCGGAGAAACTAAACCTAATTCTGGATGTTTCCAGCGCAGCAGGGCTTCCATACCCTGGATTTTCCAAGTAGTGATGTTGACTTTTGGCTGGTAAAAAATCTCAAATTCTCCCTGTTCTAGAGCCTCGTGCAACCTGTTTTCTATATTTAGCAACTGGCTGCCTTCGGGATTAAGTGTTGCAGTGTATAATTGATAATTATTTCTTCCCCTTTCCTTAGCGCGGTACAAAGCGGCATCGGCATTTTTGACTAAAGTTTCGGCATCTTCACCGTCGTTGGGATAAAGGGCAATGCCGATGCTGCTACTGATGTGAAACGCCTGTTGTTCTAGTTTAAATGCTGGTTTTAAATTGTCGAGTATTCTTTGAGCTGTTTTAATCGCATCTTCTAAGCAATTGATTTCGGGAAGCAGTACAGTAAATTCATCGCCTCCCCAGCGGGCTACCGTATCCGTCGATCGCAAAGTGTCGCTGATGCGTCCGGCAAAACCCTCTAACAGGCGATCGCCCGCAGCGTGACCTAGTGTATCATTAATCTTTTTGAACCTGTCCAAGTCTAAAAACATCACAGCGAGCATTTTTTCATTTTTTTTAGCTTGTTTTAATGAAGCCAACAGGCGATCGTTAAACAGTATCCGGTTCGGTAAACCTGTGAGTTGGTCATAAACAGCTTGATAGCGAATAATTTCTTCAGCTTGCCTGCGCTGAGTGATATCCATCATAGTGCCAATCGCCCGCACTGCTTCACCGCTAGCATTCCGGATAATGTAACCGCGATCGAGCACAAAAACATATCCCCCATCTGCGCGGCGAAAGCTGTATTCCTCCGACCAACATTGAGCGTCTGAGTTCATTGTTTCGTTGAAGCTAGACTTCACTCTTTCCCGTTCTTCGGCATGAACATTCAGCCACCATGATTCTAAATCTATCGTCTGAGTTTCGTTGAGTTTGTATCCAAAAACTTTTTCAAACTCTTCGCTCAACCAATACTCATTTCTTGACACATTAAAATCCCAAACTGCATCATTTGTTGCCCGCGTCAGCAGGTGAAAGCGTTCTTCACTTTTGCGGAGTTTTTCTTCAGATTGCCAGCGTTCCGTTACATCCCGAAAGCTGAACACTCGACCAGTAATTTTGCCTCCAGTATGCTGCGGTAGCGAGTAGCGTTCGACAATTCTGCCATCTTGAAACTCGATGACATCGAAACTTTCTGCTGCGGGGATATCGGACAATTCTTTAGCACGGTTGAGAAAGATTTCCGGGTATCTTAACTGGCTGATTCCGAACCCCAAAATTTGGTTGCTATCTCTCGAATCTAGCAGAAAATCTGGCAACTGCCACATTTGAGCAAACTTGCGGTTAAAGCTGACAACTTTTCCGCTACCATCCACCGCCAGAATTCCGTCAGCAGTAGATTCAATGGTTGCTTGAAGCAAAGAAAGAGATGTTTCTAGTTCTAACTCTGCTAATTTGCGATGGCTAATGTCAAAAGCAGTGACTAATATTGACGCTTTTCTCTCAAATTTGATAATATCAACAGTGGCTTCAATCCAGCGAGTTTCTCCAGTTTTCGTGATAATTCTCACTTCATATTTTGAGCCTGCACTGTCTCGCGGCTGGCGGGATTTACCCCATTGTTTAACTGTCGATCGAAAATCTGGATGAATAAAATCGTATAAATCCAATCCTAGCAATTCTTCGCGAGTATATCCAGTTAAAGCTTCTGTCTGAGAATTGACATAGCGCAACTGTCGGCGCTGATAGATAAATGCAGCAGCATTAACAGTTTCTACCAGTTGCCGAAACTTTTTTTCACTGCGCCGCAAATCTCTTTCAGCCCGCTTGCTATCGGTAATATCTTGTGCTACATACAACTTGCCGCTCACTTCACCTTTGCCGTCGCGAATAGTTGAAATTGAAAGCAGTACAATTATTTTTTTACCCTGTTTGGAAAGGTAGACTTTTTCGACGTTGCGGACAGAACCTTGGGCTGTTAATGTTGCTGATTCTAATCCGGCTGCCGGTGATTCAGTTTGTTTGAAAAGTCCAGCTATTTGTTTGCCTAACAACTCTTTTTTAGAGTATCCTAAAAGTTGACAGGTAGCTTGGTTAGACGACAGGATATGACCGCCGGGAGTTGTAGCAACGATCGAGACGCTCATTTCCTCGCAAATATCGAGGGCGTATTCCGCAGTTTGCTGCAAATCTTGGGTCATTTTGGCAATAGTATCCCCGATATCTTGTTCTTTTTTTTGACGCAACACTTTTTTTGCTTCTGGTAGCTTTTCTTTCTCTGTTTCAGAGTGAGATTTCCCGCTCGTCTTAGATAAGATAGTTGCTGTGTTCGTCCTGATTAATAACGAGATTACTATAGAAATAAAAGCCAAAAAAGAACAGATTGTTTCCCGACCAAAACTACGTTTATTTTCGGAATTTTGCGGAGAATGTATAAAGTTGTCGCTTGGTAAATGTACAGCTTCTCTTTGGGATAAATTATCTACAAATAAGTCGGCGGCTGCCGAAGTAGTGGGGCGAGATGACGCTCCCAAAGAGCTAAGTTTCTCAGGCTCCAGCAAAATTGCTTCCACACTGCGATTGTCGGTTATATCCCCTATACTTGCCGACAATTTTATTGAATTAATGCTACATTCCACACCAAAAATAGCAGCAGTCAAAGATACCAAAATCAATTGATACGTAATTTTCATTTGCTCCAGTTCCTGATTTTAAAAAGATGTCTTCCTGTCTCAAGAAATCTAAATACTTTGAGCATATGTTGAGGAATTACAGAAAGAATAGCACCTAAATTTATGTTGCTTTAGTAAATTGAAGAGTTCAAAAATAAGAATTTATCTTTGTAACTAATTATAATTTTAATCTTAATTTAAGATCTGTCATCGGCCATTGTGCCACAAACTATCCGCCATTATGCCTAGACATCGGCTGGGATCGCGCTAAAATTAGAAAATTCCCGCTCATAGGCGGCGGAGATTTGTTAGAAAAATAAACAATTAGCTTAAGATCGATGCAGAGATCCACGAATTGAACCAATGAGTCAGACGATCCCAGAACTCCAAACAGAAGTCCGCGCGCTGCAAGCAGAAGTTGCCACTCTGCAAGAGACGCGGGAAAAACTTTGCCTACAGCGCTCAGAGTGCCGAGTGACAGTCAGTTTTCCCAAGAATAATACTCCTGAGGCCCTTGCCGAGTTCCACCAGCAAAATGCTGCTTTTGGGGAGCAGTGGTTGCAGCAAATCCAGGAAATTGACCGAGAGACTAAAATTATTGAAAAGCAACTGGAAGCAAAACAGGCTTTACTCAATTACAAACAAGGTGAACTAGATAAATTGCTGGCGGGAGAGCACTGGAAAGAAGTAGAAAACCACGTTCAAACCGGGGAAAAGCGCCTGCAAGCACAAGCTCGCAAAATTAATCAAGCAGCAGCGCAGCTAGAGGCAGAAATCCAAGCTTTAAAAGCACTGTACGACCAACTAAATCCCAGTTACTCGGAGTGGTTTCAACAACCAACTCAAATTGTTGAGTTTTCCGCAAAAACTATTCCTTATGCTGTGGGTAGCAGCAGCGGGTTGATATTGGGAAATAAGGAGATAGAGTGGGAGAAAAAGTAGTTTTGAGTTGTGAGTTACGAATGTAAATTAGTATTTGAGTTCGTCGTGAATTTTCTGAAGCAAGTAACAGGAATTACGCAACGGCTACATTGAAACAGGTACGTAGTTGCGATGAAAGCGCTCTTTCATATATAATAAAAGAAAAGAGCGCTGAAGCGCAACTACGTACCTAAGAGCTAGTTATACAATACGATCTTTGAGGATAGCGCTACTAGAAAAAATGTTAAGAACTTTGAGTTTCATTTTTGGAAACAGGGTTATTTTAAAGGATGGTGTCAAGTAAAATCACAAACATAATAGCCTAAAATATAAAATAGACTTACTGATGAAACAATTGATTTCGATAGCGCTATTTATTCTGGTTGCGGTGGCAGTTGTGGGTTGGGGCTCTGACTCGTTGCAGCCGAAAACGGCTGTACCGGAAGTTTCGATCGATCGCACTATCCACACTTTCCAAAGCCAGTCTCCTGCTGAAAAAAATGCAGTCAGTCAGCCGCAAGTTGACTCGTCCCGGTTGTGGAAACACGTCGAAACTTTAGCAGGGGAACGCGAGGGAGAACGAGCTCGCTCTTTTACGAGAGACTACATTTCCCAACAACTGAAAACCTTCGGTTTTTCACCAAAATTGCAGGAGTTCGATCGCGGAATCAACGTTTTCGCCGAGAGAAAAGGTACTGACTCAAACGCTGGTGCAATTTTAATTGCAGCACACTACGATACTGTACCACAATCTCCTGGGGCTGACGACAATGCAACAGGAGTTGCGGCAGTTTTAGAAGTAGCAAGATTGCTGGGTTCTCGTCCTACGCCTCGGACATTGCAAGTGGCATTTTTTGACCGGGAAGAAATCGGACTTTTAGGTAGTTTAGCATTCGCGGGTAGCCCGGCGCGGTTAAAAAATTTGCAGGGTGCGATCGTCCTGGATATGATCGGTTATGCCTGCCGCACGGCTGGATGTCAGCGATATCCCGAAGGATTGAAACCGCAACCTTTTCTAGATGCAGCGGGGGTGACTTCTCCCGATAAGGGCGAGTTTATTGCTGTGATTGGGGATGCGGAACATCCGCTGCTGTTGGGTACTTTTGCGGAGTCGCCACAAGCTGATTTACCACCGGTGATGACGTTGCCGGTTCCTCTGAAAGGGCTGCTGACTCCCGATGTTTTGCGTAGTGACCACGCGCCTTTCTGGTATAAAGGAGTTGGTGCTGTGTTGGTGACGGATACTGCAAATTTGCGATCGCCCCACTACCACCAGTCTACCGATACACTCGCAAATATCGATCGACCTTTTTTCATCGGTTCTGCTCAAATTGTGGTTAATGCTACTGCTAAATTATTGGAAATTCGGTAATGGGTAATGGGTAATGGGTAATTGGTAATTGGTAATTGGTAATTGGTAATTGGTGGGTAATTGGTAATTGGTAATTGGTAATTGGTAATTGGTAATTGGTAATTGGTAATTGGTAATTGGTAATTGGTAATTGGTAATTGGTAATTGGTAATGGGTAATTGGTAATTGATAATTGGTAATTGGTAATTATGTAAGGTGTTCTTTCCTTCTTCCTTCTTCCCTCTTCCTTCTTCCTTCTTCCTTCTTCCTTCTTCCTTACAAGAAATGACTAACAAAGACAATCTGCGACAGCATTTACTGCAACTAGACAATCGAAGCTACAAAGCGTACAAAGACATTCAAGGTAGATATGATTTTTCAGAATTCACATTAATAATTGATTATGTCCAGGGAGATCCCTTTGCATCTCCCAGTAAATTTAGAGTCAAAGTTCCGCCAAACATTGCTCGAATTCCCCGCGAACTTTTCCAATCTCGCAGTCGAGAAATAGCCCTGCGAGATTACCTAACTCGCCAGTTTGACAAAGCAGCATATAGCATCAGCAGCAAGCGCGGCAGCGGTAAAAGCGGTACGATCGCAGTGACTCGCTTCAGACAAGAAGTTTTAGAACGAACTTCGGCATTTATCCTAGACTCAACTGCATCAGATCTGGGAGATTTAGGGGGGGTTGAAATCCGATTTTCCGTCGGACTTCCGGCGGGCGGGCGCAGTATTTTAGGGCGACAAGCTGCTGAAATGCTGTGCGAAGATATCCCGCGAATTGTCAGCCAATCTCTGAAATATTCTAGCTTAAATGCTGCGGAATGTCGCCTTCATGTTGAAACGGTAGAAGATGCTGATTGGCTGCGGCAGCAGTTAGCTGAAAACGGATTAGTTGCGTTTGTTGCTGACGGTTCTATTTTACCCCGCCGCAGCGGTGTTGACAACCGTCCTCTGTTAAATGATGCTGTGGCTTTTGTGTCGCCGTCGTCGTTAAAGGTTGAGTTTAATTGTCCGAATCGCGGTTTGATTTCCGGTATGGGAATTCCCGCTGGGATTAGTTTGATTGTGGGCGGTGGCTATCACGGCAAATCAACTTTACTCAGGGCGATTGAGTTGGGAGTTTATAACCGAATTCCGGGTGATGGTAGGGAATTTGTGGTGACAAGTCCGGCGGCGGTGAAAATTCGGGCGGAAGATGGCAGAAGTGTGGCGTCGGTGGATATTTCTCCTTTTATCAATCATTTGCCGCAAGGTAGAGATACTGTACAATTTTCTACTGCAAATGCGAGCGGCAGTACGTCGCAAGCTGCTAATATTATTGAGGCTTTGGAAGTTGGGAGAAGGAAGAAGGAAGAAGGAAGAAGGAAGAAGGAAGAGGGAAGAAGGAAGAGGGAAGAATCTCAATCTTTTGCGACAGGGATGCAAGCCGCCTCTTGTGAAGGGGATTTAGTACCTGTTTTGTTGGTGGATGAGGATACGGCGGCGACTAATTTTATGATTCGCGATCGCAGAATGCAGGCCCTGATTGCTAAGGATAAGGAACCGATTACGCCGTTTATCGATAAAGTGAAACAGTTGTACGCAGATTATGGCGTATCGACGATTTTAGTCATGGGCGGAAGCGGCGATTATTTTGATGTGGCGGATACTGTGATTTCCATGGATAATTTTGCAGCATATAATGTGACGGAAAAAGCTAAAGAAATAGCAAGTATTTACTCGACCAGTCGCGCTGCTGAAGGGGGAGAAAGTTTTGGTGATATTACTCACAGAGTCCCGGTTCCTGCTAGTTTAGATCCGAGTCGGGGACGGCGAGATGTGCGGGTGAAGGTGCGGGATGTGGATGAATTGGCTTTCGGAACTGAGGAGATTGATTTGGGCGCTGTCGAGCAAATTGTGGACAGGGGACAGTTGCGGGCGATCGCCTCGGCAATGATTTATGCAAAGGGTCACTACATAGACGGGAAGCGCACTTTGTCGGAAATTATCGATTTGGTGATGGCAGATATTGACGCGCAGGGGATGGATATTTTATCCTCTTTTCCTGAGGGAGATTTTGCTATGTTTCGCCGCTTTGAATTGGCGGCGGCTATTAATCGGCTGCGAAGTTTGTCGGTTGTCAGTTGACAGTTGTCAGTTGTCAGTTGTGTGCATTTGAGTTTGCCAAATACGTGTGTAGGGGCGAAGCATGACCGCAGAAAATATGAGATTATCACTAATAACTTATATGCGGTCATGCTTCGCCCTCTTCAAAACCCAGATGCGCCCTGTCAGTTGACGGTTGACAAAATGAAGAGGAAAGAATGAATAGGGAATAGGGAATAAGTAATATAGATGTAACGCGCGCGGAAGACGATAGTATAGACATTTTGCATTAGTTCGCAAATAAATAAGTGGATTGTTGCCTTACTTTTGATATGCTGACAAAAGTGAATGCAAAAAAGGCGATTTAAATATGATAGGTAATATAGGACAACCGACTGCTGTCAGCGATCGCCCTTATTTAGTATTAACGAGTCAAGATCAAAGCATACAGTTAGAGTTAAAACAGCCGCAGCACGTACTGGGGCGCGATCGCACTCGTGCTGATTTGGTTGTTCCCGAACCCTGGCGGGCAGTTTCCGGGGTTCACGCTGTGTTGCGCCAAATTGGCCAAAATTACTGGATTTACGACGGTGACGGCCAGCAGCCGAGCACTAATGGCTTATTTGTCGATCGCACTCGCATCACTCCCAACGACGGTTATTGTCTCAAAAACGGTACAGAAATTAAAATCGGTCTCGATCCCAAAAATCAAGTTTTGGTGACTTATTTTAATCCCCTGGCGAGTCAAATCTTTCCCCCCAGCAAACAGTCAATTCCCCTCAGCAATCGATCGGTTTTGTTGGGCCGCGATCCAAATGCTTCGCTACAATTAGATGCGCCACTGGTTTCGAGGCGACACGCGACAATTGACGCTGACAGTCGCGGCAATTATATTTTACGCGATCACAGTGTTAATGGCGTTTTTGTCAACGGCCAGCGCATCACGAATTCTGTACAGTTGGCCGAGGGAGATGCGATTCGGATCGGCCCGTTTACTCTAACTTACCGCAATCATACGTTAGAGGTGCAAGACCGAGGCAGTCAAATTCGCCTGGATGCTGACAGTCTGGTGATTCCCAAGCGCTTGGATCGTATCACTTTGGCGATCGAACCTGGGCAGTTTGTGGCTTTAGTCGGCGGTAGCGGCGCGGGTAAATCTACTTTAATGCGGACGCTTTTAGGCATCGAGAAAACTACTCAAGGCGCTGTGTTTCTCAACGGCGACAACCTGCGCCAAAACTTCAATATTTATCGCAATCAAATTGGTTACGTGCCTCAAGATGATATTATTCACGCAGATTTGACAGTAGAAGAAGTGTTGAGTTATGCCGCTAAATTACGCTTACCTCCCGATACAGATGTTAAGGAAGTAGTCACAAAAACTTTAGAAGATATTGAAATGACTCACCGCCGTACTGCTTTTGTAAAACAGCTTAGTGGCGGACAGCGCAAACGGGTTAGCATCGGAGTTGAACTGTTAGCAGATCCGAAACTTTTCTTTTTGGACGAACCGACTTCTGGGCTCGATCCGGGTTTGGACAAGAAGATGATGCAACTGTTGCGAAAGTTGGCAAGTCAAGGCCGGACGGTGATTCTGGTGACTCACGCGACGGCAAATATCACGATGTGCGATCGCATTGTGTTTATGGGCCGCGGCGGACGGCTTTGTTACTTCGGCCCGCCCACGGAAGCCCTGGATTTTTTCGATGTCAAAACAGGGGATTTTGCCGACATTTACAACGAATTAGAAACGTCAGAAACTAACGTTCAAAGCTGGGCGGAAAAGTTCCAGAAATCTCCCTACTATCAGCGCTATATTGTTAACCACTTCAGCACCGCCAACGCTAGTGGAAAAACGCCCGCTGCACCTCCCAAGCCCAAATCTCTATCTTTTATCAAACAACTTGTTTTGCTATCTCAGCGCTATTTTCAACTAATTTCCCGCGACTTAGTTAACTTAAGTTTAGCTCTTTTGACTGCGCCGATCGGGATTAGTTTGCTGCGGCTTGCCGTCAGGGATAAAGACCCGTTAATTGGCGCGCCGGAGCCAACTTTAGCACCTTTAGCGATGCGAGTTTTGTTTGTGTTTACCTGCGCGGCTATTTGGGTGGGTCTGGCAACTTCCCTGCAAGAAATTGTCAAGGAATCTGCTATTTATCTGCGGGAACGTTTGGTAAATTTAGGATTGTTTGCTTATTTGGGCTCAAAGTTTTTTATCCTTTCGGGGTTAGCAGTATTGCAAACGCTGTTGATGGTAGGAGTGATTCTGATTGCTTTCAAATCCCCCGAACCGAGTTTGATTTCCTGGCCGGTGGGAGCAGCTATTACCACTTTTCTAACTTTAATGAGCTGCATCAGTCTCGGATTGCTGGTTTCGGCGATCGTCAAAAATGGCTCTCAAGCTAACAGTGCTTTACCTCTAATATTGCTACCTCAGATTATTTTCTCGGGAGTTTTGTTTAGGATGGAAGGTGTGGCGAGCAAGTTTTCTTGGTTGATGTTAAGTCGTTGGTCTGTGGGCGCTTACGGCTCTTTAGTTAATGTAAACGCGATGGTTCCCGCGCCTACGACTTTGCCGGACGGGAGTACACTTCCTCAGCCGTTTGAGCCTACTCCTGTTTACGATCCGACGTGGCACAATCTGAGTTTAAATTGGGGGATTTTGTGCGTGCATATTTTCGTATATTTGATGTTGACTCTGTGGTTGCAGAAACGGAAAGATATTTTATAGCAGTTGACAGTTGACAGTTAAAAAGTTAATAACGTAGGGTGCGTCACCATGAATCATCTGCTCGAAAAAGTGAAAAATCTCACAGCGACGCACCTTTCACAGTTGACAGTTGACACTTGACAGTTTAAACCAAGAAGGGCTAAAGCCCAACAACGTACCTCATCTTTGTGAGAACCGCTATACAATTAGAAATCTGCACTTAGTTAATGCCAAAAATTTGAGGATTAAATGTTAGTTAAAACCAACGCCTTAGTAGAAATTCCTGCATCACCGGAAGTAGTCTTTGATTTTGTGGCATCACTATCGAATGTGCCAAAATCATTTCGCGGATTTGGTTTAATTCCAGCAATTATTAAAGCTGAAATGGCTGATGGTGGAGAAATGCGTGAAGGCGGTGTGCGTCAGATAAAACATTCCGATGGATCGGTGATTGATGAAGAAATAATTACTTTTAAAAAGCCAGAAAGACAAACTTACCGATTGGTTAGAGGGTTTAAGTTTCCGATTTCTCTACTGATTGAGTCTGGTGGCGGAGATTGGAAGTTTACTACTACAGAAAAGGGGACTCGGATTGATTGGGAGTTTTACTTTATGCTGACTTCTCCGGTATTTTATCCGGTTGGGTTGTTGTTGGTTCAGGTTTTTATGCAAAAAGCTATGCAGCAGTGTTTAGACAATATTCAACAATCTTTGGCTAACCAAAGCGAAGGGATTGTATGAATTATTGGCTGATGAAGTCGGAACCGGATGTTTATAGTATTGCGGACTTGCGGCGTGACAAATTTTCGATTTGGGATGGCGTTCGTAACTATCAAGCGCGCAATTTTATGCGGCAAATGAGTTTGGGTGATTTAGTATTTTTTTACCATTCTAATACTAAAATTCCGGGCATTGTTGGGTTGGCGCGCGTGGTTGAAACTGGGATTGCTGACCCGACTCAGTTTGATGTGAATAGCGAGTATTATGATGCTAAATCGCAGCTTGATGCGCCTCGGTGGCAGACTGTGAAAGTTGAGTTTGTTGAAGAGTTTACTAAGTTAATATCTTTGGATGAACTGAAAGCAAAGTTTACTGCTGATGAGATTTTGGTGGTGAGGAAAGGTAATCGCTTGTCGGTGATGCCGGTGTCTGAAAGTGCGGCGCAGAAGATTTTTAAGGTGAGGTAGGAGAAAGGTGTTGATATTTGTCACAGGCAAGATGCCTGTGCCACAAAAAATCTTGTGGGGTGGGCTTCTAGCCCGCCCCTAATATTTGTCACAGGCAAGATGCCTGTGCCACAAAAAA
>NZ_JAEQCF010000086.1:36950-37932 GCF_020738625.1 Microcoleus sp. PH2017_09_SFU_O_A | reverse complement strand
CTGTGCCACAAAAAATCTTGTGGGGTGGGCTTCTAGCCCGTCACAGGCAAGATGCCTGTGCCACAAAAAATCTTGTGGGGTGGGCTTCTAGCCCGCCCCAATCTTTGTCACAGGCAAGATGCCTGTGCCACAAAAAATCTTGTGGGGTGGGCTTCTAGCCCGCCCCAATCTTTGTCACAGGCAAGATGTGGTATTGACCTCTTCCCTGGTTAAAGCTATTTTATATTAAGTTGTGATTGTACGAAGTAGTAGTATGATTCATAGAAATTTGAGTCAGGGAAGCAATCAGCAGTTGGGCGGGCAAGATGCCCATCCCAGCAACAAGTATCAATCTGTGATGAAGTCGGTTTCTAGGCTGGGCGGGCAAGATGCCCACCCCACCAACAATTATCAATCTTTGGTGGAACCAAAGTTGAAAATTACTTATAGGAATTTACCTCATTGGGAGTTAGATGGATCGGTCTATTTCATTACTTTTAATACTTGGGAAAAGCTAGAATTGACTCCGGCAGCTCAACAAGTAGTTTTTAATGCTTGCAACTTTTTTGACAAAAAAAGGTATGAGGTGTTTTGCTTGGTTGTAATGCCAGATCATGTGCATATGTTAATTCAGCCTTTGCCAAAGTCGAAGGATAAATTTTGGTCGCTCAGCAGCATTATGCACAGTATGAAAAGCTACAGTTCTAAGCAAATTCCGAAGGTGATGAAGCATATCGGTACTGTCTGGCAAGATGAGCGACATGACCGAATAGTCAGAGATGAAGGAGAATTTGATGGTTTTTGGGAATATATCAGGCAAAATCCTGTCAAAGCTGGTCTTTGTTTGACTCCAGACGAATATCCTTTTTTCTGTCAAATATCTGAAGGTTAGTGTCTGTCCTTTTATTTGTCACAGGCAAGATGCCTGTGCCACAAGCACTTTCACAGGCAAGATGCCTGTGCCACAAAAAATCTTGTGGGGTGGGCTTCTAGCCCGCCCCTA
>NZ_JAEQCF010000086.1:35523-36926 GCF_020738625.1 Microcoleus sp. PH2017_09_SFU_O_A | reverse complement strand
TTTGTCACAGGCAAGATGCCTGTGCCACAAGCACTTTCACAGGCAAGATGCCTGTGCCACAAAAAATCTTGTGGGGTGGGCTTCTAGCCCGCCCCTAATTTTAACAACTTCCTCAGATTCAATCCCCTAAAGGCCTGCCGCACAAACCGCCGCTCCAATTAACCCGACATTGCCATTCAAAACCAGGCGAACTGGTATCATTTCTAATAGCGAATCCATCCGACCTTTGTGCGTAAAAGCTCGCATAAAACTGCCTTCTAGAATCAGTGGCAAAATCTTCGCAGCGATGCCGCCGGCTACGTACAAACCGCCGTAAGGTAGAAGTGAAACAGCCATATTTCCGGCCACCGCACCGTAAGCTTCTACAAACATTTGCATTGTTTGTTCCGAAAGCCGATCGCACTTTTGGAGTGCAGCCGCCGCAATTATCGCCCCCGGATCGACTGTTTTCTCGGTTTTACCGATTTCCGACTCCCATTGAGCGATCGCTTTCCCCACTTCGGCTGATTCAGGAGCAAACTTGCGATCGCGCAAAAACTGGTAAATTGAGACAATCCCTTGTCCCGAAACTACACGCTCGATCGATATTCTTTGAATGTTATGTTTTGCTAACAAATATTTTAGCAATTCAAACTCCAACTCCGAGCGAGGAGCAAAGTCACCGTGTCCCCCTTCCGAAGAAAAAACCCTGATCCCATTTGCTTCGGGAATTGCAAAACAATGTCCCAAACCTGTACCCGCACCAATCACAGCAATTGGATCGTGCTGGCTCGGTTTTCCTACTTGCAAGGTGTGTATATCTGTAGCTTCCAAACCACACACGCCGTAACCAACCGCTACAAAATCATTAATCAAACTAACACGGGAGATTCCTAATTCTTCTTCCAGACGCTTTGCATCCAGCAGCCAAGGCAAATTTGTCAGTTTGGCGCTGTTGTTGACTACTGGGCCTGCGATCGCAAAACAAGCTTTTTCAGGCTCCACTGCCAAATCGAGTTTAGTAGCAGCTTCCGTCAAAAACTGTTGAACTATCGGCACTAAATCGGGAAATTCCCCGCTCGGATAGCGAAACTCGTAAAGAGCATTCATTGCACCATCAGCAGTCCTTTCTACCAAGCGCAAAATTGTCTTAGTTCCGCCAATATCGCCCGCTAATAATAATGCCATAAACCTCCGATAAAACAGTTGACAGTTGACAGTTGACAGTTGACAGTATTGTCCACTGTTAAACCAATAATTTTCAGGTTGGATCCAGCGAAGCGTAGGTTCACTTCGTTGTACCTCACATCTTGCATGATTGTCAGCAAAAGGCTTGTTGAGAATGGTGCAAGATCTCAGTTCTACCCAACCTACTTATCACTATTAACAACTATAGATCCCTGACCCCGCGATCGAGAAACGGT
>NZ_JAEQCF010000086.1:0-35515 GCF_020738625.1 Microcoleus sp. PH2017_09_SFU_O_A | reverse complement strand
TATTAACAACTATAGATCCCTGACCCCGCGATCGAGAAACGGTTTGATTTGGCTACTATTTAACTGTCAACTGTCAACTGTCAACTGTCAACTGTCAACTGTCAACTGCCAACCAAGCCCGTAGCACCTCGGCCACAGTCCAAGCTTGAGCCGTGCAGCCCCGGGGCGAGTGGGGGGCGTCGCCCTCAAAAATTTCGCCGAGACTGCCAACTCCGCCAGCAGTTATATGATGTGCCATCGGTTCCAGGAATTGGAGAGCTTGTGCTGGGTCTTTGTATACGTGCAAGTGCGCCAAGACAAACGGGCCGATCAGCCAGCCCCAAGCTGTGCCTTGGTGATAGGCGCTGTCGCGCTGCAATTGGTCGCCCTCATAGGCGCCGCGATACTGCGGGTGTTGTGGGGATAGGCTCCGCAGGCCGTGGGAAGTGAGCAGCCCCTGAGCGCAGGCGTCCACGACGGCGCGGCGCTGTACGGGCGTGAGTAACGGTGTATAACGGGTTTCCTGGCGCTTGCCCTCGTACCCAGGAATCGAGTCCAGGGGCAGGGAAACGGCGAATATTTGGTTGGGCCGCAGGGAAATGTCGTGTCCGTCGGGGCCGTCGAGAACGTCGTAGCAGTAACTGGTTGAGTCGTTCCAGAAGCGATCGAATCCGGTGGCGGTACGATCGCCCAACTGCTGATATTCATTGTGAGGCTTGCCCAGTTTTCGAGCAAAACTTGCCATAGCTTGCACGGCATTGTACCAAAGCGCGCTAAGTTCGATCGGCTTACCAATCCGAGGAGTCACCACCCAATCGCCGATTTTCGCGTCCATCCAAGTCAGTTGCACGCCGCTTTCCCCCGCGTAGACTAAACCGTCGTCAGGATCGACGCGGATGTTATACCGAGTTCCGTTTACGTGCCAATCGACAATCTCACATAGTGTCGGCCAGAGTTCGCTCAAAAGTTCGTCGTCTCCGGTGCAGTCGCAGTAAGCGCGAACAGCCTCAAAGTACCACAGCGTCGCGTCTGCGGTGTTGTATTCCGGAGCGCCCCCGGCATCGGGGAAGCGGTTTGGCAGCATTCCGCGATCGACATACCGTGCAAATGTTCGCAAAATCGATCGGGCAATTTCCCACCGCCCGGTACAGATTGTGAGGCCGGGCAGGGCGATCGTCGTATCGCGCCCCCAGTCGCTGAACCAGGGATATCCGGCGATAATCGTTTTCCCCTCCGGTTCCTTTGGTAGCGGGCGGTTGACGATAAATTGGTCGGCTGCTAGCACTAAGTGATTAATCCAGTCTGGAGATTCGCTGATTTTTGACCATTTTTGCAGCAGTTGTTGGTCATAAGTGTGGCGCACTTCTAAAGCTGTACCGCCGTTGAGTTCGGGATTTTTGTCGGTACTCGCGATCAGTGTCAGAGATTGTCCTGGTGCGATCGCAAAGTGAAAAGTCGCCGCGTGCAAGTGATCCTCGCAGCAGTCCAATCCGCGCCGCTGTTCGGCTGCCAAATTAAATCCGTAGTGCCAATTGTATAAGGGCGTAGAAACTCGAAATTTAGCCTCTGGAGTAGCATCTGTCAGCAGGTACAGGGGTGCGGCTCCGTCAAAAGCCGTCACGCAAACCCCTTGTGTCAAAGTTTCCAGACTCACAGGCCAGTCGCCCGCACTTGTCATGTGGTGGTAGTCGCGGTGGTTGACTAAGGCTTTGACTGCGATCGCGATCGGTTGTGAGGCGCGGTGCAAGCGGTATTGAATATATGTTGTGTTAGCACCTTGCTGCATCCAAATCCGCTTTTCGAGGATAGCGTCGGCGAGGGCATACCTCCACACAGGCGTCGTACCTTCGAGGTGGAAGCTTTCGATGCAGTTGTAGCCGTGGGGCTCGATCGTACTGTCGGCCCAGCGGTTGGTATAAAGCGGGTAGGCGCGATCGGCATACACGGCCGTCTCGTCCAGCTTGGCGAGCATCAAAGTCCGTGCCAGCGGGGGTTTGAGGGCAGCCACCAGCAGCCCGTGATAGCGGCGGGTGAGGAGATTTGCGATCGTCCCGCTAGCGTAACCCCCGATTCCGTTTGTCACCAACCACTCGCGAGACTCCGCCGAGTCAAGATTGCAGCAGATTTCCCGTCCAAAAGCAATAACCATAGAATACACGCTCGCGCTGATTTGCTATCTACCTTTAGATATATTTTAGACCTTATATAAAAAACCAGAAATATTAACTCTTGCAGTTGACCAAGAATGGCGATCGCTAAGGGTGCAGATTCATGGTCTAATTTATACATAACGAACCGCTACTTTTGCCCCAGCGATAATTCTAACCGTTACTCTGTCTGGAGTTAGTTGTTTGTAATTTTAAGTAATATTACCATCTACACAGGCGCTCTCACCTTAAGAACACAGCATTTGATTGCGTCCCAAGGGCGATCGGACAACCAACCTATTTTATAAGGAGAACCACTCAAAGTGAAGATAGGAGCAAATTACCTCGGCAACAACCAATGTGAGTTTACAGTTTGGGCGCCCACAATCAAACAAATAGCAGTCCAAATTGTTTCCCCAGAACCACGCCAGATACCCATGCAACAATCCGCAGAAGGTTATTGGCAAACCACAGCTACAGACATCGCACCCGGAACCCTTTACACCTACCAACTCGAAGGAAAAACCGACCGACCCGACCCAGCCTCAAAATATCAACCCCAAGGCGTCCACACCCCATCCCAAGTAATAGATGAAAACGCCTTTGCTTGGAAAGACAAAAATTGGCAAGGCGTGCCGCTGTCGGAAATGATTATCTACGAACTGCACGTCGGCACATTCACCCAAGCCGGAACATTTGAAGCAATAATTCCCCAACTCAAAAAACTCACAGAATTGGGAATCAACGCCATCGAAATTATGCCAGTCGCCCAATTTCCCGGCGATCGAAACTGGGGATACGACGGCGTATATCCCTACGCCGTTCAAAACTCCTACGGCGGCCCCGAAGGCTTCAAAAAACTTATCAACGCCTGCCACGAACACGGCATCTCAGTAATACTCGATGTCGTTTACAACCACCTCGGCCCCGAAGGAAACTACCTCCGCGACTTCGGCCCCTACTTTACCTCAAAATACGGCTCGATTTGGGGAGACCCCCTCAACTTCGACGACGCCTACAGCGACGGCGTGCGGAACTACTTTATTCAAAATGCCCTCTACTGGTTTCGAGACTATCACATCGATGGTCTGAGATTAGATGCAATTCAAGCAATATTTGAAGTAGGTGCCAGACCATTTTTGCAAGAACTCTCCGACGCCACCGCCGAGATTTCCCAAGAAATCGGAAGGAAACTTTACTTAATCGCAGAAAGTGACTTAAACGATGTCCGCACAGTACGTCCCAAAGAACTCGGCGGTTTCGGATTAGACGCCCAGTGGTGCGACGATTTCCACCACGCACTGCACGCCTTGCTTACCGGAGAAAATGACCGCTACTACCAAGACTTTGGCAAGTGCGAACACCTAGAAAAATCCTTCAAAGAAAGCTTTGTTTACTCCGGCCAGTATGCACCTCACAGAAAGCGAAAACACGGCAATTCTGTCAAAGATGAACCGGGCGAGAAATTTCTGGTATTTTCCCAAACCCACGACCAAATCGGCAACCGGATTTTAGGAGACAGACTCTCGCAAATAGTTGACTTTGAAGCACTAAAACTTGCAGCAGCTACAGTTTTGATTTCTCCCTACATTCCTTTCTTGTTTATGGGAGAAGAGTACGGAGAAACAGCGCCGTTTTTCTACTTTGTTTCCCACTCAGATCCTGACTTAATTGAAGCGATTCGCAAGGACAAGCAACAAGAATTTAAAGCTTTTGAAGACAGAGGCGAATTTCAAGACCCCCAAAGTCCTGAGAGTTTCCAAAAGTGCAAGTTAAACTGGGAAAAATCAACAGCAGGAAAACACAAAATCCTCTGGGAATGGCACCAGCATTTGATTCAACTGCGGCGAACAATTCCCGCCCTGAAAAAACTCGACAAAAAAAATCTAGAAGTTTCCAGTATTGAAGCAGAAAAAATCTTGTTTCTTCGTCGGTGGACAGATAACAGCCAGATATTCTGCATCCTGAACTTCAACAAGCAAGAGGTCGCTGTTACGACCGCACTTCCCCAAGGCAATGGTCACAAAATTTTAGACTCTGCTGATGTAAAATGGATGGGTTCAGGTTCTAGCTTGCCGGAAAATATCAATTCTAAGCAAGAATTGAGTGTTAAACCGCATAGTTTTGCACTCTACCAATATAACCAATTAAACCAAGAGGGCTAAAGCCCAACAACGTACCCGATCTTTCAGAGAACCGCTATAACTCGCGTCCAGCCACTGTTTGCGTAATTTCTGTCAACTACCCGATCGACTAATCAATTAGGACTAAAATTAACATGATGAGAATTCCCACAACCACTTATCGGATTCAATTTCATGCAGGTTTTAACTTTGAAGCCGCCAAACAAATCCTCAGCTATCTCGAAGAATTAGGAATTACCGACCTTTACGCCTCACCGATATTCAAAGCCAAAAAAGGCAGCAGTCATGGATACGATGTGGTTGACTCAAATCAAATCAATCCTGAATTGGGAACATCAGAAAACTTTGAAGCCCTCACCTACGAAATCAAGAAACTGAACATGGGATGGCTGCAAGATATTGTTCCGAACCACATGGCTTACGACACTCAAAATTTGTTGCTGTTAGACGTATTAGAACACGGGCCGGATTCCGACTATTTCGATTACTTCGATATTGAATGGAATCACGCTTACGAACATCTCAGAGGTCGAGTGCTGGCTCCGCTGCTGGGCAATTTTTATGGCGAGTGTCTGGAAAATGGCGAGATTCAACTCAAATACAGCGAAATTGGGCTAACTATCAATTACTACAGCTTACAATTGCCTGTAAAAATTGAATCTTATGCTAGTTTTATCGGTCATAATTTGGGGCATTTAGGCAGGGAATTAGGCAGGCGCCATCCAGATTTTATCAAGTTTTTGGGAATTCTTTATCTAATTAAGAATACACCTTCTGAAGCTAAAGGTAAAGCCAGATACGATCAGATAGCTTTTGTCAAAGGGCTGCTGTGGGAACTCTACAATCAAAATCCCATCGTCCAGGAATTTATCGATGAAAATATCAATTTCTTTAACGGAGAAAAAGGCAATCCAGAAAGCTTTAATTTGTTAGATAGTTTACTCTCGGAGCAATTTTATCGTCTCTCTTTCTGGAAAGTGGGTGCCGAAGAAATCAACTACCGCAGGTTTTTTACTGTCAACGAACTGATTTCGGTAAAAGTTGAAGAGATTAAAGTTTTCCATAAAAACCACGCTCTGATATTCGACATGGTGGACGAGGGAAAGTTTACCGGATTGAGAATCGACCACATCGACGGACTGTACGACCCCACAGAATATTTGAAACGGCTCCGCGAGAGAGTTGGAGACACTTACATTACTGTGGAAAAGATTCTGGAACACGAGGAAGATTTGCCGTCCTATTGGCCGATTGAGGGAACCAGTGGATACGACTTTTTGAACTACGTAAACGGCGTTTTTTGTCGGTGCGATCGCGAACAGCAATTTAGCGAAATCTATCAGAGATTTACTCGATTAAATGTTCCTTACGAACAGTTGTTTTTAGATAAAAAAGGGCTGATTGTTGAGAAAAATTTGGCGGGAGATGTAGACAATCTGGCTCAGCTTTTGAAGAATATTTCCGGTCAATCCCGACAGGGAAATGACTTTACTCGTCCGGGTTTGGAAAAAGCGCTGGCTGCGGTTTTGACGATTTTTCCAGTGTACAGAACTTACATTAATCAAGACGGTTTGCGAGAGTCCGATCGCATTTACGTCAAATATGCGATCGCCCACGCCAAAGAATTAGTACCGCGACTCCTCAAAGAACTGAAATTTATCGAAACGCTGCTGTTGCTGGAAGAAGAAGAAACCCTCACAACCGAACAAAAAGAGGAGCGCAGGCACTTTGTCATGAAACTCCAGCAGTTGACAAGCCCCCTGATGGCCAAAGGCGTTGAAGACACGTTGCTATACGTCTACTATCGCTTTTTATCCCTCAACGAAGTCGGAGGAAACCCCAGTCACTTCGGCGTTTCGCTGGCGGATTTTCACGAGTTCAACAAGCAGCAGCAAGTAGCTTGGCCGCACAAAATGAATGCTACAGCTACCCACGATACCAAACGCGGCGAAGATGTGCGAGCGAGACTTAATGTTTTGTCAGAAATTCCTGAGGAATGGGAACAGCAAGTCAGGTCTTGGAGAGAGGTAAACTCATCTAAGAAAGTTAACTTTGTCAATCGCATGGTTCCCGATACCAATGACGAATACTTCTTGTACCAAACTCTGCTTGGCAGTTTTCCATTTGAGGAAATTGAAAACACTGATTATGTTACTCGCGTCAAAGATTATGCGATCAAAGCCGTCCGCGAAGCAAAAGTTTATACAGCTTGGCTGAGACCTGACAACGACTACGAAACTGGGTTTATGACCTTTATCGATAGCGTTCTCGAACCTTCAGAACAAAATCAGTTTTTCAAGAAATTTCTACCTTTCTGGAAAAAAGTAGCTGATTACGGAATTTTCAATTCTTTATCTCAAACGCTGCTAAAAATTACGGCACCTGGGGTTCCCGACATTTATCAAGGCACGGAATTTTGGGATTTAAGCCACGTCGATCCGGACAACCGCCGTCCAGTAGATTTCGATCGCCGAATCGAGGTTTTGCGGGAAATTAAACAGCAAGCTGAGACGGATATTTTGCAACTGGTTGAAGATTTGATTGCGACGCGGGAAGATGCTAGAATTAAGTTGTTTTTGACGGCAAGAGTCCTAGAAGCTAGAAAAAAATACTTGCAAGTTTTTCAATCTGGCGATTATCAACCACTGCACGCAGTTGGCACTTTTAAAGATAACGTGATTGCTTTTGCTCGCAGCTTTGAAGATACTACTGTTATTGCGATCGCTCCCCGGTTTTTGACGGGAGTTGTCAAACCGGAAGAAATGCCGATCGGCAAACAAGTCTGGAAAGATACTAATCTGGAATTGTCGGAGCAAATGCCGTCGGTTTGGAAGGATGCGATTACCAATCAGCCTGTTGAAAGTAACGGTAAGCTGGCCATTGGTGATGCTCTCAGCTACTTTCCCGCAGCTTTGTTGATTAGTCAGTAGTCAGTTGACAGTTGACAGTTGACAGTTGTCAGTTGACAGTTGTCAGTTGACAGTTGACAGTTGACAGTTGTGCTGTTCCCGATCGCTAACGTTATTATTCAATACGGTTCAGTTAAGATTGTCCGAAGAGAGGAACGAAGCAAACAAGAGTGTCTATTTGTGATTGATTTTCCCTGTTATAGCCTTTCTCAAAGATATGAGGTATGACTGACAGCTTCTATAGCCGTTAGACTAAGAGGGCTGAAGCCCAACTACGTACCTCACCTTTCTCATAAAGGCTATATAATCTCTTATCTGAACTGTATTGCGTTATTATTCATTATGTCAGTAGTCATTAGGCGAATTGGTTGTTTATAGCGACGGCGATAGGTTGAGATCTGTCGCTGTCGGTCGTGAATTATAAAAAATATGAAACAAATTCTCAGCATTATTTTTGTTTTGAGTGCGTGTTTGAGTCCTCTGACTGTGCCGGTGATGGTGCAACCTAGTTGGGCACAAAGTCAAGATGCACAGAGTGAAGAACTTCTGAAACTGATAGAGGAAGCAGATCGACTGCAAAAGCAAGAAAAATACCAACAGGCGATCGAAATATGGCAGCAAATTTTAGCCACTGCACAAAAACTTAAAAATAGAGAACTTGAAGGCATAGCACTCAATGCTATTGGTCTTAATTACTACATTAGTTCTAGGCTGGAAGAAGCTTTGAAATACTTTAACCAAGCTTTGCCGATCGCCCGAGAAGTCGGCGATCGCTCTGAGGAAGCTGATATTTTGGATAGTATTGGTTCAGTATACCAGACTATGGGACAGCCGCCTGAAGCTTTGAAATACTATAACCAAGCTTTGGCAATTGCGCGACAAATAGGCGATCGCACGCTGGAAGCTAGTATTTTGGAGAATATCAAAGAAGTCAACAAAACCAATGAATAAGTCACAGTTCACCAAGAATAATGGGTTTAAATCCTCCTCCTTCGAGGGGGAAATAAAACAAAATTATTCACTGTTTCATTCCTCGGAGTTCTAGGTAGAGGTCGATCTCAAACTGTCAACTGTCAACTGTCAACTGTCAACTGTTGAAACTCTCCCCCACAAAGCCAATCCGCCGCCCCTTCCCCTCGCAGCAATTATCCCATCTTCTACCAGAAAATATGCAAAAAATGCCTGCTTCCCCACACTCAAGCTAAAAAATTCCGCCTCCCGCGCTTCACCGCCGCGAATAAATCCTTGATACAGGGTTTTACCCAACAATTTCACCCTAATTCTGGTAAAATCAAATGCTAAAATATTCTGATTACCCAAAAACTTGGTCGGCCCGGAAAGAGTTAGTTCGATCGCCCCAACGAGCACTGAATTCTCCACTCTGCCCGTTTCACTAGGCTTTTCGCCTTCAGCAACAGGTTCAACTGAGTAAGCAATTTGAATTTTCGCCACCCATTCGGGGATGTAACGTCCGGCGCCTAACACAATTCCCGCTTTTTGTCGAGTCTTTTTCGTGCCAGTTATAAAGCACAAGCGCCAATTACCGGTTAGTTGCTCGAAGGAATAGCGAGTTTTAGTTTTTTTGGCGTTTTTCTCCGCTTCTAAGAGGGCTGCGACTACGGCGGTGGAAGATGGTTTAGGATTGGATATGGCGGCTTGTTCTAGAATTGATATGTTTTCCATTTAACTAACAATAATATAGGAAGGTTCGTTTTCTATTGGATTTTTTTGAGGTAATGAACCGCAGAGGCCGCAGAGGGCGCAGAGGGAGAGGGAAAGAGAGGGGTTTGTAATAATATTAGGGGATGTAGGTAGCGGAGAACAACATGGTGACGATCGCCCCCACGGACACAGAAATCATTATCATCGGTAGCGGAATTGGTGGGTTGAGTTGCGGTGCAATGCTTGCCAGTTATGGCTTTGACGTGATTGTCTGCGAAAGTCATTCGATCGCGGGCGGGGCAGCCCACGGGTTCAAACGGGACGGATTTACCTTCGATTCCGGGCCATCTTTGTACTCAGGATTATCCTACAGCCCCTCTGCGAATCCGCTGCGACAAGTTCTCGATGCGATCGGCGAAAAACTTCCCTGCATCACTTACGATACTTGGGGTTGCTGTTTGCCCGAAGGCGATTTCGACACATCCGTAGGCGCGAGTCAATTTGGTGAAGTGCTTTTCAAACTGCGCGGAAGCGAAGCAGCAGCCGAATGGCAAAAACTCCAGCGAGTGATGGAACCCTACGCCAAAGCTGCCACAGCCTTACCCTCACTGGCTTTGCGCTTCGATTGGGGCGCTGCGTTTACCCTCGGCAAATTTGCACCGGCTTTCCTGCAAAGTGCTGGAGATGCGATCGCCCTTGCAGGCCCTTTCAGCCGGATTATGGACGCAAATGTCAAAGATCCGTTTGTGAAAAATTGGCTGAACCTGTTGTGTTTCCTGCTGTCTGGACTTCCCGCTGACGGCACGATCGCAGCCGAAGTCGCTTTCATGTTCGCCGACTGGTATCGCCCCAATGCCGTTTTGGATTATCCGATCGGCGGTAGTGGAGCCCTTGTTGATGCCCTGGTACGCGGTTTAGAGCGCCACGGAGGGCAGTTGCTGTTAAATTCCCACGTTGCAGAGGTTTTGGTGGAAAACAACCGGGCGGCGGGTGTGCGGCTGCGATCGGGTAAAATTATTCGATCGCACAAAGCTGTCGTTTCCAACGCCTCGGTTTGGGATACGCTGAAACTTTTGCCGGAAAACTCTATCCCCAAACGGTTTCGCCAACAGCGACAGGCGACTCCCGAATGCGATAGTTTTATGCACTTGCATCTGGGAATTGATGCTGCGGAAGTGCGATCGGACTTAGCCTGTCACTATATCTTCGTCAAGGACTGGGATCTGGGAGTTTCCGCGCCTCAAAACGTCGTCCTGGTCTCGATTCCCTCCCTCCTCGACCCCCACCTCGCACCGGACGGGAAACACGTCATTCACGCCTACACGCCCGGTAACGAGCCTTATGATTTATGGCAAAAGCTCGATCGCGCCAGCGAAGAATACAAACAGCAAAAGCAAGCGCGCGCCGAGGTGATGTGGGAAGCATTAGAGAGGATTATCCCCGATATTCGATCGCGCTGCGAAGTCACATTAGTTGGAACACCGCTAACCCACGAACGGTTTTTGCGGAGGAATCGGGGTTCCTACGGGCCGGGAATTCGCGCCGGTACAGGCTTGTTTCCAGGGCCGGGAACTCCTTTGGCGGGTCTGTTTTGCTGCGGAGATTCGACTTTTCCGGGTATCGGTTTGCCCGCTGTTGCTGCTAGCGGGGCGATCGCAGCTAATACGATCGCACCCCTGCACAAACATTTAGAAATGCTGCGGGATCTCGGTCTAAAATCTTAGACTTATTGCATGAAATTTTGAAAATAAAGATAGGTTCGTAGTGAGGACTTTAGTCCGCATCAAATCAGAGGACTAAAGTCCTCACTACGAACAAATAAAGATAGGTTCGTAGTGAGGACTTTAGTCCGCATCAAAATGAGAGGACTAAAGTCCTTACTACAAACCTATTTGTTGTGTCCTGTATTTTCCCAAATGCGATCGCACATTCTTGTGCCCGGATTTGCGATCGGCCGATTATCAAAAATTGGCACAAAACTTTGATACTATCGGTCAAATACGACCAACATCTGTCAGCATAGAAATACATAGCTCGATCGATCGCAAAAAGAGGCCACCGTGCAACCCGTAGACTTTACAACATTAACCGCAGCTTGCAGCGAACTGCGAACCCAATGGCTGCCAGCGCGCTTAGAACAAGTCTACCAGCGCGATCGATTCACAGTGTCCCTGGCCCTGCGAACCATGAACCAACGCGGCTGGATAGACATTTCATCCCATCCAGCAGCCGCCCGCATCTGCGTCGGCGACTCCCCGCCCCGAATTCCCGACACCTTCACCTTCAGCGAACAACTGCGACACCAACTCAGCGGTTTAGCCTTAGTTTCCATCGCCCCCGTGTCCCCTTGGGAAAGAGTCATCGACTTGCAATTCGCCAAACGCCCCGGCGAACACGCCCTCTGGCATCTCTACGCCGAAATCATGGGTAAGTACAGCAATGTTATCCTCACCGCCGAAGACAATCTCGTTGTCACCTGCGCCCACCAAGTCAGCGCCAAACAGTCCAGCGTGCGTCCCATCCAAACCGGGCAACCCTACGAATTGCCCCCGTCTTTGACGGATGCAGTGCCAAGTGCGATCGAATCTCTCGATCGCTGGAAAGAACGAATTAGCCTGGTTCCCGGGCAATTAAAGACCAATCTGTTGAAGAATTACCGAGGGTTGAGTAAAGTCTTAGTTGTATCGATGATTCGATCGGCAAATCTCGACCCCGAACAATCCACCGACAGCCTAAATCCCCACCAATGGCAGCAACTATTTCATCGCTGGCTGTACTGGTTGCAATGTCTAGAAAACTCCAAATTTCAACCAAGTTTTACCCCCGAAGGCTACAGCGTCATCGACTGGCCAAAACCAGACGAAAAAGAAACAAATCCCGAAAACAAATCTAATTCCCCTCTTCCTTCTTCCTTCTATTCAGAAGCTGAATCTGCCAACGAATCTAACTCCACTCTTCCTTCTTCCTTCTTGCCTCTTCCTTCTTCCTTCTCTTCCGTTCAACAATTACTCAACAGTTACTACACAGGCGAAATCAACCAACAAGTATTTGCCCAACTGCGGCATCAACTAACCCAAAAACTCAACAACGTCCTAGCAAAACTGCGCCTCAAAGCCAACACATTTAAAGAACGCTTGCAGCAATCAGCAGATGCAGACACTCACAAATCCCAAGCCGACTTGTTAATGGCAAACTTGCAGCATTGGAAACCGGGAATGAAATCAATTTCTCTCCCAGACTTTGAAACCGAAAAACCAGTAATTATTCCACTAAACGTGGAAAAAAACGCCGTTCAAAACGCTCAAGCAATTTACAAAAAACACCAAAAACTTAAAAGAGCTCGCATTGCAGTAGAACCGTTGTTAGCAGCAGTACAAGAAGAAATCGACTATTTAGAACAAGTCGAAGCCGCACTTTCGGTATTAGAAGCCTACCGCAACACCCAAGATTTGCAAACCCTCGCCGAAATCCGCGAAGAACTGATTCAGCAAAAATATCTAGTTGTATCAGATTACCGTGGCAGTGACAAAAATGCTGCGATCGAATTTCACCGCTACCAAACCCCCAGCGGCTTTGAACTATTAATCGGGCGCAACAACCGCCAAAACGACCAACTCACCTTTCGTACAGCCAACGACTACGATTTATGGTTTCACACCCTAGAGATTCCCGGAAGTCACGCCTTGCTGCGCCTCACACCCGGTACAGTTGCTGAAGAAACCGATTTGCAATTTGCGGCAGACATGACTGCATACTACAGTCGCGCCCGCCACAGCGAACAAGTTCCGGTGGTTTATACAGAACCGAAATATGTGTACAAGCCGAAGGGTGCGAAGCCTGGTATGGTTGTGTACAAGCAAGAGCGAATTGTCTGGGGTCGGCCGCAGCAAGCCCCGGCAGGTTCGTAGTGAGGATTTCACTCCGCATCCAATAACAGAGGACTGAAGTCCGAACGATCAAACATAAAAATCTGTCTCCAATGTAACGTTTTATTGCAAAAAATAAATTTTCTTGCTAAAATACCGCTGAAGAGGGATGATATTGCTCTTGTAACCCGCTGCAAAGAAACGTGCAACTTGGGTTTCCTCACTGTGAGAAAAACACTGTGGGAAAAAACACAACGGATTTAACTTTTTGTGCAGACCAGCTTTTGCTAAAGCTGGTCGTTTCTGTTTAAACTTAGAACTACAAGACGACTTATTCCATAAATCTTTGCTGGATCCGGCAACCGCAGATGTCAGGCAGATGAACACGGATTAACGCAGATGCTTTTTAAGAGAGGAAAGTGAATGAATGCAATTGCTCGTCTCACCTCTGATTGTACAAATTTTCTGTAATTTACGATCGTTTTTCCTCTTGCACTGATTCCCAGACTATCTAGAAATTCATCTGCGTTAATCTGCGTCAATCTGCTTTAAATCTGCGGTTTTCGTATTACTCAAAAATTTATACAATAAGTCTAAACTACAATTAGTTAGTGCGATCGATCGCTTCTTCTGAAAAATTCGCCCTAAAAAAGAACTATTACCTATTGACTTTGCTCAACTTCCGGGGTATATTTTAGATAATGGAAGTGGTGACTTAAAATTTAATTCTGCCAATATTTCCATTATTTAATTATACTTGATTGAATGCTCGCAGTCAAGGTGTGAACCCTAAAAAAAAAAGGCAATTTTTTTTAATACAATCAATTAAAATTAATCTGACCCACAACTAATTCTCCCTTAGCATGAATAAATTATCAATAAGTCCGATCGCCCGAATATTCTAAAATTCAAACCTACGATCGAATGAGAAGAAAAGCCAATGCCTTACACCACCAGCCTTGAGCGCATCGGAATTGCACCCTACAACCACAATGAACAAGTCTCCGATCAGAATTCTGCTAGTAGAAGATGATACATTACTGAGTGCGACACTGGCAAAGGTGTTGGAAGCAAATGACTACACGATCGATCGCGCCAGCGACGGACAAGCGGGCTTAGACTTGGCAACATTGATTGAGTACGACCTGATTTTGCTCGACGTGCAGGTTCCGAAACTAGATGGGATTAGTCTGTGCCGGCAACTGCGATCGCAAAACTACCGCAAACCGATCCTGTTACTGACAGCAAACGATTCAGATGCCGATGTGGTAGCAGGGTTCGACGCCGGAGCCGATGATTACATCAACAAGCCTTGCGGTACGGAAGTATTGCTAGCAAGAATCCGCACATTATTGCGGCGCTCTAAAGCAGTTTCTCCTGGGAGTTTTGCTAAAGACTCATCCACTACATTGACTTGGGGAAATCTTTGTTTAGACATGGATTCAGGGCGAGTAACCTTTGGCGAACAACTTATTTCACTGACAGCCAAAGAATACAACCTGCTGGAATTGTTTATGCGAAATCCCGATCGCATCTTCAGCCGCAGCGCCATTCTCGATCGCCTGTGGGGATTTGACGATGTACCAACCGATCGCGCCATAAACACTCATATTAAGGATATCCGAAAAAAACTCAAAGCAGGCGGCTTGACTGAAGAAATGATCGAAACAGTTTATGGCATGGGCTATCGACTCAAGCGAAGTCCCCAATCCGCACCGCTGCTTTCAAACAATTCTAGCACCAACAGCACCAACAAACAGAAATCTCGCGCTGGAGATCCGTCTGCGATTGACAAAGTGCTAGAGCGGTTTCGAGGAGTATTTCAGCAACAAATTGCCGTCTTGTCGGAAGCAAAAACCGCTATGATTGCCGGAAATTTGGAACTCGAATTATATCGAGCCGCTAAGCATGAAGCGCATAAATTAGCAGGCTCTATGGCATCCTTTGGGTATCCAGAAGGATCGAAATTAGCGCGATCGGCAGAGCATTTACTAATCTCCGTTAGCCCAGTCAACGCCTGTGGTGTTCTTCGCCCTTTCACTGCTGAAGAAATCACACGATTTTCGGAAGTAGTGACAGGATTAGAGCAGGAATTAGCCAAACCAACAGTTACGTCAACCAATTCACCAGTGCCTACCGCGGTATGTCATCGAGTGCTAGTAGTTGACGATGATACTGCTTTGACGGAATCCTTAAAAGCAGAATCCGAAACTTGGAAAATTCGGATGAAAATTGCTCCGAATGTCGCTGCTGCCCGATCGCGCTTGGCTATGTCAATGCCCGATCTGATTTTAATAGATTTAAGCTTTCCCGACACAGAAGAAGATGGATTGACGCTGCTGCGAGAACTCAACGAGCGATCGCCCAACCTGCCCGTAATTGTATTTACAGGGCGCGACAGTTTGGGCGATCGGCTAGCAGTATCTCGCCTAGGTGCCAAACAATTTTTACACAAACCTGCCACCACCGACCAAATTTTTCAAGCCATATCCCGTATCTTAACCAAAACTAAAGCCCCGCAAGCCAAAGTATTAATTGTTGACGACGATCCTGCTATTTTAGCTCACTTATCTGCACTGCTAATACCTTGGGGTTTGCACGTGATAAAATTAACCGATCCTCAAGGATTTTGGGAGGTGCTGGTTACAACTTCGCCCAACTTAGTCATACTCGATTTGGAGATGCCACAAATTAGCGGGCTAGAGTTGTGCCAGGTGGTGCGGCAGGATACGCAGTGGGGAGATTTGCCAATCTTAGTTGTAACTGCTCACACCGATGCAGATTCCCTCAGCCAAGCCTTTGTAGCCGGAGCCGATGACTTCATTACCAAACCAGTTCTAGGGCCAGAACTCGTGACACGGGTACTCAGCCGCATCAAACGCACCGCTCCGAACCTGAAGCCACGAAATACTTAAACTTACTAAAACCATTCATTCTAACATTTTTCGACTTTCTCAGTAATACCAAAATGAAAAAATCATGCAACATTATTAGTAGGGTAAACGAGTGTTGACAATTCACCAGAAATAATTGCTTGAAAGCCTCTGGGTTTGGCGTATAAATTAAAAGAAGAGCATTCATTACTCCAATCCTCGGACTGACCGGAAGAGGTTGCTGTCAACAGTCAACAGTCAACTGTCAACTGAATGAACTAGACTTACCTAGATGCTACAAACAAGGGGCGAATGGTTATATTTTGAAACAAATGGGGATCTCTACTTTGACCGAGACGATACACACTTTATTTCGATATTGGTTTGAATTTTCAATTTTACCAAAATTATCATAATCTGATTTTATTTATCACCACTTTCAAAAACATTAAATAGTATGGAAGACATCGACAAAACTAAAGACAAACTGATTGCTGAATTAGAGTTGTTGCGCTCAGAAGTGGCGGCTCTCCAGCAGGCCCGACGATCGCAATCCGCAACTGGGCTACCACCGACAGCATCGGCAGTGGCAACCTTAACCCTCCCGGACTCTCTGGGTTTAGCCACCCGCCCTGAAGCAACTGGCCAATACACCATTCTGTTCGTAGACGACTCAGAAGTCGATCGCGCTACCTACCGCCGATTTTTGTTGCAAGATAGCGATCGCACCTACAATATTGTCGAATTTGATAACGGTGAAGATGCGCTGCAATGGTGTCAGCACGAGATCCCAGATATTTTGCTACTAGATTACTATTTACCCGATATAGATGGGTTAGAGTTGTTGGAGGAACTGCTGCAACAGACTGGGCGAAATACGCTTCCTGCGATCGTGCTTACAGGGCAGGGAAATCTACAAATGGCCGTTGATTTACTCAAAAGCGGCGCTCAGGATTATTTACAAAAAAGCCAGATTACCCCAGAAGTTTTGCAGCGTTCCATTAGCTATGTTCTGCGACACAGCCAACTGATGAGAGAACGGGAATGGCAGCGACAGCAACAGCAAATCCTGGCTAAAACAGCACTTGCTATCCGCGATTCCCTGAAATTAGAAGATATTCTCAACACCACGGTAACAGAAATTAGAAATATTCTGCTCTGCGATCGCGTAATTATCTTTCAATTAGCCCCAGACTTGAGCGGCAGGGTTGTGGTAGAGTCAGTTGGTTCAGAAGCGAGACCAATCCTATCCACTCAGATACACGATCCTTGCCTTAGTGAAAGCTATTTTGAACGCTTCAGACAAGGCTTAGTCACCGCTAAATCAGATATTTATAGGGCACAAATTGCTCCCTGTCACCTAGAATTTCTGACAAATCTCCAAGTCAGGGCAAATTTAGTCGTGCCGATTCTCCAAGGTGAAAATCTTTGGGGTTTGCTAATTGCTCATCACTGCGTTGCGCCGCGAGAATGGCAAGCTTCAGAAATAGAATTGCTGCGACAGTTGTCTGCACAAGCTAGTATTGCCATCCAACAAGCTGATTTATTGGAACAGCTACAAACCGAACTTAGAGAGCGCAAACAAGCAGAACTAACATTAGAGGAGACTCAGGAAAAACTGCAATTGTTCATCAAATATGCTCCCGCCAGTATTGTGATGTTCGATCGCTCTATGTGTTACCTAGCCGCCAGCCAGCGATGGGTTGATGAATTTGAGATCGATGACCTAGGATCGATAATTGGGCGATCGCACTACGAGCTTTTTCCCGATCTGCCTCTTCATTTGAAACAAAGCCACCAGCGCGGTTTTGCAGGGCTTGTTCAGAAATGCGAAGAAGATAAATTAATCTATCCAGATGGATCGCAGCAATGGTTCCGGTGGGAAGTTCACCCCTGGTATCGCAGCAATGGAGATGTTGGTGGCATCATTGTCTTTTCTGACAATATTACCGATCGCAAACAAGCAGAACTAACATTAGAGGAGACTCAGGAAAAACTGCAATTGTTCATCAAATATGCTCCCGCCAGTATTGTGATGTTCGATCGCTCCATGTGTTACCTAGCCGCCAGCCAGCGATGGGTTGATGAATATCTGCTCAATGACCTAGGATCGATAATTGGGCGATCGCACTACGAGCTTTTTCCGAATATTCCAGAGGAGTGGAAGCAATTCCACCAGCGCGGTTTCGCAGGTTTCATTGAAAAATGCGATGAAGATCGGTTTGTACACTCAGATGGCTCCCTGCAATGGTTGCGGTGGGAAATTCACCCCTGGTATCGCAGCAATGGCGATGTTGGTGGCATCATTCTCTTCACTGAAGATATTACCGATCGCAAACAAGCACAAATTGCCCTCCAACAAATCAATACCGAACTCGAAAAACGGGTAACAGAAAGAACAGCCCAACTCACCGAAGTCAACGATCGTCTGTTAGTTACCTTACTCGAAAAAGACCACGCCTATCAACTCCTCACAGAACAAGCACAACTGCTCGATCTCGCCCACGATAGTATTATCACCTGGGATTTAAACTCAGTCATCACCTTTTGGAATCAGGGAGCCGAGTTGATGTATGGCTGGACAAAAGCCGAGGCCTTCGGACAAGAATCGCACAGTTTGTTCAAAACGCAATTTCCGCAGCCATTGGCAGAAATTCAAGCAGAACTGTTTGAAACAGGTTACTGGGAAGGAGAACTAATTCATTACACTAGGGACGATCGCCAAATTACTGTATCTAGCCGTTGGGTTGTGCAAAAAGATGATGCAGGTAGACCAATTAAAATCCTAGAAATTAACAGTGATGTTACCCAGCGAAAAGCAGCAGAATTAGTCTTGCAGCAATATATCCATGAAGTAGAAGACCTCTACAATAATGCTCCCTGTGGCTATCACTCCCTGGATGCCGAGGGGACAATGGTTCGGATTAATGATACAGAACTAAAGTGGTTAGGCTATACCCGGGATGAACTGCTGTATAAAATTAAGTTTTTGGATCTGCTATCACCAGATGGCAAACAAGTTTTTTATGAAAACTTTCCCAAGTTAAAACAACAAGGCTGGGTCGAAAACCTGGAGTTCGAGATGTCCACTAAAGACGGCTCAAGCCGTTGGTTTAACCTGAATGCTACCGCGATAGAAGATGCAGCAGGCAACTTTATGATGACCCGCTCAACATTGTTTGATATCAGCGATCGCAAACAGAGCCAAAGAGAGCGAGAACAAGCTGAATTAGCCTTGCGAGAGAGCGAAGAACAGCGCCGATTAGCTCTAGAACAGAAATCCCGACAAGAAAGTTTGCTCTGGACTATTACTCAAGCGATTCGCCAATCTTTAGACCTCAAGGACATTCTGAATACTACCGTCACAGAAGTCAAGCAAACATTACAAGTCGATCGCGCTGCGATTTATCGTTTCACTCCCGATTGGAGTGGAGATTTTGTGGTTGAGTCAGTCGATCCGCAGTGGGTAAAACTGGTGGAATGCAATATTCAAAAAGCTTGTGAAGATGTCTACCTGCAAGAAACTAAAGGAGGTCGCTTCCGCAATCACGAAACCTTTGCGATCGCCGATATTGACGAAGCTGGACTTCATCCCTGTCACATCCAACTCTTGCAACAATTTCAAGCCAAAGCATATTTGGCAGTTCCCATATTTTCGGGAGAATTCCTCTGGGGATTGTTAATCATCTACCAAAATACTGCACCTCGCAATTGGCAATCTTGGGAAATTGAATTACTCGAACAGATTAGCAGCCAATTGGCGATCGCCATTCAGCAATCCCAACTCTACACCCAACTTGAACTCGAATTGCAAGAACGCCAACAAGCCACCGCCGTCATCCGAGAAGCCGAACGGCGCTGGCGATCGCTTTTGGAGAATGTGCAGTTGATTGTTGTCGGACTCGATGCGTCGGGAAATATCAACTACGTCAATCCATTTTTTGTCGGTCTCACAGGGTATACTCACGAAGAAGTTTTAGGCAAAAATTGGTTTGAAAACTTTTTTCCTAGCTCTAGTATAAAATCAACTGAAGCCGACTTCTTGCAACTCTTGACTCACAATGCTCATCCCTATTATCGAAATGTCATCTTGACCAAATCCGGCGAAGAACGATTCATTGCTTGGAACAATACAACGCTGCAAGATTCAGATGGAACCGTGATCGGCAGTATCAGCATTGGCGAAGATATCACCGAACGCAACAAAATCGAACAAATTAAGGATGAATTCATCGGCATTGTCAGCCACGAACTGCGTACTCCTCTGACAGCAATTCAAATGTCCTTAGGACTATTAAAAACTGGAATTTACGATAAAAAACCCGAAAAGTCCCGGCGCATGATCGAAATTGCCCTACTTGATACCAATCGTTTGGTAAACCTGGTGAATGATATTTTAGATTTGGAACGGCTGGAGTCCGGGCGAGCATTTCTCGATAAAACCCTTTGCAAAGCCGCAGATTTGATGCAGCAAGTAGTAGATGCCCTCCAGGCGATCGCCAATCAACACCAGATTTCATTAATTATTATCCCCACCGATGCAGAAGTCTGGGCCGCAGCAGATGCCATCCTCCAAACCTTGACAAATTTACTTAGTAATGCTCTTAAATTTTCGCCTGTCGGTGCCACCATTTACCTGAGTGCGGAAAACCAAACAGACTGCGTGCTGTTCCAAGTTCGCGATCGCGGGCGGGGCATTCCAGCCGATAAATTAGAACTCGTTTTTGGGCGATTTCAACAAGTCGATGCCTCAGATTCCCGCGAAAAAGGAGGAACCGGGTTAGGATTGCCCATCTGTCGCAGTATTATTGAGCAGCACGGTGGAAAAATCTGGGCAGAAAGTATTTTAGGTGAAGGCAGCACATTTTTCTTTACATTGCCCTTACCTGCGATCGAATAACTGTCACCTTCAATAAAGGTATGTTGTTGCGCTTCAGCGCTCTTTCATAATTTAGAGCGCTGAAGCGCAACTACGTACCTAACGCCCAGGACTCTCTAAAATCTAAAATCCCAAATCTAAAATCTCAAATCCCATGACTGACAGATTAATTTTAGTAGTTGACGATCAAGAACACCTCCGAGAATTGGTGCAAGCGTGTTTAGAAGATCTAGGCGGATGGGAAACGCTGGTAGCAGCATCGGGAGAAGAGTGTTTACAAATAGTCCAAACACAACAACCATCAGCCATTTTGCTCGATGTATCTATGCCGGGAATGGATGGATTTGCTGTGTACGATCGCCTTCAATCCGATCCCAAGACGCGATCGATTCCGGTGATTCTGCTGACAGCAAAAGTCCTGCCGAGCGATCGGGCAAAATTTGCCCAAATGGGCGTCACAGGCGTAATTGCCAAACCAATCCAACCCACCAGCCTGACGGTAGAAGTCGCAGAGATTTTGGGGTGGGATGAAGAATTTTAAGATTATTTGTCAAGTTTTGTAACGATAGTAAAATCTTTACCAATTCCTTACCGTGGTTATCTAGGCTTCCGGGATACAGCTAAAAGCTCTTAGCATAAGAGGAGACTACATGAATGCTTTTTCAGTTATTCAATGATGTCACGCAGTATCTCGAATATCAAAATCAAATGAAGGCTTTGGAAGTGGTTGCTATGACCACCAAAACAATTTTACTGATTTACAAAGAACCAAATATGCAGGAAGTAGTAAAAGCTTGTTTAACCGACTTAGGAGGTTGGAACGTGCGAGTTGCCAATTCAACCCTGGAAGGCTTGCGACAAGCAATACTCTATCAGCCCGATAGCATAATTTTGGATATTTCCACTGGCGCCATAGATGAATTCCTATTTCTCAAACAACTAAAAACACTGCCCACAACCCAAGCAATTCCAGTTGTGCTGCTAACTCTCAAAGCGAAATGGGTCGATCTACAACAGAGCTTGTTCCCACAAGATAAAATAGCAGCAGTGATTGTAAATCCCCTCGATCCAGCTATGCTGTCCGTTCAGATTGCTCAGGCCTTAGGCTGGGACTTACACTAAAATCTCACATCCCTCAGTCTGAGGATCGCATAGTTAGGACGGGCTAGAAGCCCATCCCACAAAAATCTTTTTTCTTGTGGGATGGGCTTCTAGCCCGTCCCAAAATTTGATTAAAAGGACTTTTGCAAGAGGTCTAATAAAAATTGTAAGTTATTTAATTCTCATTTTTTACTAGCCGTAGGGTGTGCCGCCACTCAAAATCCCTCGCCAAAAAATCAACAAATTCATAGCGACGCACCTCTGCGCGAGCTGAGTACAAACAACTCGGACATTCACTCCACCCAACAATTAATTAGGTTTTAGCAATACTTGACAGAAAGGGAATGACTTACTGCATAAGAGTTTGGAGCTTCCCTCAACCTGCATTTTTTAACAAGTCTAACTATTTATTGTTGCGAAATATTTCAAGTTAACTCAATTCCTTAACAACCTTATTTTTTTTACCAAATCTTTACTTTTCACTTTTACAGTCATGGTGTTGGTGTTTCAAGCCAGGTTACAGCACTTTCCAACAACAGTGAAATATATCTGAGTTAAAAAAGAGGTTATTATGATAGACGACGCAAGCAGCTCAAATAAAATCCTCGGTCAAGTTAACCAGAATACAGACTGTCCCTGCTGCTCGAATCCGATGCTCCGTCACTTTCGCCAGCAACAAGTTTACTGGTTTTGTCGCGAGTGTTGGCAAGAAATGCCCGTCTACAATCTTAACCAATATTGTTCATTGCCATCTATAGCAACTCTCAATAAAGCATGGGTGCCACAGAATCTGAGTTTTTCAACCAGTTTGAAATTGGCGGCCTGAGATTTGAGATTAAAACTGCCAATCCCAAATCCCAAATCCCAAAGCCAAAAACCAAAAGGGCTGAGCCTAGAAAGTAAACGTAGTTCTCACCACCCCAATTACCAAATCAGAATTACTCTTATTGTGGTCAGGAGCAGTCAGCCAAATCACACCCGGAGTGATCGAAATATTGTCGCTCAACTTAAACTGATAGAACCCTTCAATGTGAAGAGAAGTATCCTTATCTTCCGGCAAAGTCCGATTAGTAGAACTTGTTACTCGCGGCTCCATACCTACCAGAAAGCCCGCCACATTTCCCTCTTTCAACAAATCGGGAAAAGCCACAGTAACAGCCCAGTTCCAGATTTTTTGGTCTCCGCGCTGCACAGAACCGGTAGGAGTAGCCAAGTTAGATAAAATGCGCTGGTTAGTGTAACCAGCCCAACCGCCAATTGCCAATCCAGGCCGCACTCTCCACGAAGCTTGGGCGCCGTAGGAATTGCTAGAAACTGGCAGATTATTGTCGCTGTCGATGCCGAAGGAACCGAGACGTACCGGAAAATTAGAAGCGTTGCTGCCCGTACCAGTGACGAAGTTGTAGGAATTGACGTAAGTTAAACCTAAAGCCATAGTGCTTGTCGGTTTGAAAGTCAACTGAGCCAAAGCGCCGTAAGAACCGTTGAACAAACCGTTACCCTGCGTCGGGCTTGCAGCGTTGCCGGCCAAATATCCCAAACTCAGCTCAAGTTTTTCTCCCAATTGCTGCCGCACAGCGATACCAGTACCCGCAGTCAAATAGTAAATCGGGTTGCGAGTGCCGAAGTTAGAAAGAGCACCGCTACCGCCATCTCCGTCAAAGTAAGGATTGACAGTGTTAGTAAAATCGTCAGCGGCACCGGCATTGGCTTCGAGAATTACAGTAGTGCTTTTGCCGAGGGGAAATTGGTAAAACAGCGCATCTAAACCGACTGTATTGCTAGCTGTTCCAAAAGGCCCGGCGTTAAACCGCAATTCCCCTTCAGCAGTTTTAGTATTATTAGTAGAAAACGAACCCAGATTCAAAACTTGCAGTCGAGTTCTCAGCAAGTCTTTACCAGTGAAACTCGTGTCAAAATTGAGACGAACCCTGCTGCCAAAAGCCGTGCTTCGATCGGCATCGCGGCCGTCAGCATCTTCTCCCCGGGCGATACCTGTCAATGCAAAGATTACTTCGCCGTTGAGTTTAGTCGTAGTCGAAAACTGATTTGCTTCTAATTCAGAGGTGCGCGCTTCCAAGGCATCGACGCGCCCGCGCAAAGTTGCCAATTCCGCTGCAAACTCTTCTTGCAGCTTTTGCACAGCAGCCAAATCTTCTTTTGTGGCTAAACCCCTGGTACCGCCTTTAATCAGCTCGTTGACTTTATCCAAACAGGCATTTAAACCCGCTGCAAACTCGTAGCGAGTCATCGCCCGGTTGCCGCGATAGGTGCCGTCAGGATAGCCGGCAATGCACCCGTAGCGCTCTACTAGGGATTGCAAAGCTTGGAATGCCCAATCGGTGGGCCGCACGTCGGAAAGTTGCGAAACGGAGGTTACTTGGCCGACTGCATCTTCGCTGCTGCCTTCTGCGCTGTATTGGTTGATTTGTTCTAAAACATTTGACTGCGCTGGAGGCTGGGCAATTGGAGCAGTTGATTGGGAAATCTGCTGGGGTTTTGCGGCTGCTTTGTCGGCGCTGACATTAGTTGGTACAGCGGGTTTTTCGCTGGAGTTGGCGGGCGCGACTGCGGGGATTTGCTCTGCGACAGGTTGCTCGGCATTTAAGTTGGCGGGCGCGACTGCGGGTTTGGTTTCGGTTAAGTCTGCTGCTGCAACTGCGTTGTTTTCCGGTGATGCGGCTGGTTCGGCAACTCGGGCTACTTTTGCTGCGAGATTGTTATTTTCAATAGTCTCAACAGTTAAGTTGTTAACTACTGACGCTGGTTCTGCCGTTATTGCTGCTATTTCAGGCTGTGCTGCCTCGGTTGCAGCACCTGCTAATTCCAATTGATTGGCTTGAGCTGCGGCAATTTCTACAGGTTGCTCTGCTGCTAGGGCTGTCGAAGATACGACTAAACTTGCTGCTAGTACAGCGGGACTTGCTAAAAGTCCTTTCCACAAAAATTTGGACATTTTTTCCTCACACCACGTTAGTTCGATCGCCCGTTCCACACATTTTGGCGATCGCAAATCACCTACAGTATTCCGCCTAATAGTATTATTTGTCAACAATCGGCGGGAAATTTCCCGCAGAGTGCGGTTTTGCTATTTCCGATTTGACAAAAACCCCGTTGCTCCCAAAAAATATTGGTTTGAAGCACCCAAAAAAATTCTTACAAATACCCGATGCTGGTGAGTTTCGAGTCCAAAATTTTAGACTTCTGTTCAAAATCCCAGATTAATCCGTGGAGTAAATCTAAAATCTAAAATCTAAAATCTAAAATCTACAATCGAGTCGCCTGCGTAGAAACACGGTTGATGGCTTGAGGGTGCGTAAGCGATCCCTCGGTAAGACTAATATTGACAGAACTGGCGCTCACAAATCGTTCGATCGACTACATAAAGTGAAAAAACTCAAATACGCCCTAGTTCATGAATGGTTGACGCCCTTAGCTACCGGCGGTTCAGAACTCGTAGTTGCCGAAATCCTCAAATACATAGACGCTGATATCTATGCCCTGATTGACTTTGAATCGGCGAATCCCGAAAGCTATCTGTTCGGGCGACAGATTGGCACGACATTTTTGCAGAATTTCCCCAAGGCCCGCAGCGGCGTGCAAAAATATTTGCCATTTCTGCCGATCGCGATCGAACAACTAGATCTGCGAGAATACGACATCATCCTCTCATCCTCCCACGCCGTCGCCAAAGGCATCCTCAGCAGTCCAGGGCAAATGCACGTCTGCTACTGCCACACGCCCATGCGCTACGCTTGGGACTTAACTTTTGACTATTTACGCAGCAGCAAAGCCGGACGGGGCATCCCGGGCTTGCTGACGCGATATTTGTTGCACCGACTGCGGCAGTGGGATGTAATTTCTGCCAACCGCGTCGATTATTTCGTCGCCAACTCCCAACACACCGCACGCCGAATTTGGCGGTGCTACCGACGGCGCGCCGAGGTGATTTATCCGCCGGTAAATATCGAGAGATTTTCCTTGATGCGGCAAAAACAAGACTTTTACGTGACAGTGTGCCGATTGGTAAGCTACAAAAACGTAAGTGCGATCGTCCAAGCATTCAATCAACTCGGGCATACTCTCATTGTCATCGGCACCGGGCCAGAATTAGAAATGATTCGGCAAATCGCCAAACCCAACGTGCAACTACTCGGCTGGCAGCCCGCCTCCGTAGTGGAAAAGTACATGGCAGAAGCGAAAGCCTTTGTCTATGCAGCTTGCGAAGATTTTGGCATCGCTTTAGTAGAAGCTCAAGCTTGCGGGACACCAGTAATTGCCTATGCAGCAGGCGGCGCTTTGGAGACAGTGCTCGACATTCGCCAACACCCTGAGACTGGGACAGGTTTATTTTTCCCCTCCCAAACCCCAGCAGCAATAGTCGAAGCTGTCGAAGAATTTGAGCAGTTGCAAGGCAAATTTGGGCCAGAAATGGCACGCTTGCGCGCCTCCCAGTTTGCCCCGGAAGTCTTTGAGCAGCGCTATCTAGCTTTTGTGGAACACTCCTATCAGGAATTTCAATCCGGTGATTTTACTCAGACTTGATATCAATTCCGGTTGCACCGGAATCAACATTGCCCGAAATGAGGAGACGGCAGTGCCGTGTCCCTACGGTGATTAATGTAGGGACACGGCACTGCCGTCTCCTCCATCATGTCTGAGTGCAACCGCCAACTGCCAACCGTCAACAGTCAACTGACAACAGTCAACTGCCCCTTTCCGCAAGAAAATTGAGTATTTGAAACATAATTCAGAGAACAAAGCGTCTTGAGGCCTTATGATCGTGACTGTGTGTGGTGTGAAGTGAAGGAGTAAGATGACTGCCGACAGCCAACTAATCTCCGGCAAGGTAATTCGAGCGATCGCAAGACGCGGTTTTGCGCCTGTCCTGCAAGGAGATAGACGCATAAGTCGTTCTCTAGAGAGACTCGACGGAGAATTTTTCAAGCGGTTATTTGACATTCTCTTTTCCTTATCGGTTCTAATCCTGTTTGCTCCGGTTTACCTGCTTTTGGCTCTCTCTATCGCCTTAAGCTCGTCCGGGCCTATCTTTTACGTACAGGAACGAGTAGGCAAAAACCGTAAAATGTTTTATTGCCTTAAATTTAGAACGATGGTGGAAAATGCGGACGACATATTGCTGGAAATCATGGAAAAATCTCCGCATTTGCGTCAAGAGTTTGAGGACAATTTCAAGCTTAAACAAGACCCTCGAATTACCTGGATTGGAAGATTTTTACGAATGACCAGTTTAGACGAGTTCCCCCAGTTTTGGAATGTATTAAAAGGAGATATGAGCGTCGTCGGGCCGAGACCTTTAGTTGAAGAAGAACTGCCGAGATACGGCCGTCACATCAACAAAATTCTCACCATCAGACCTGGAATTACAGGTTTGTGGCAAGTGTCCGGTCGCAACGACATTCCGTATCCCCGAAGAGTCCAAATTGACCTCTATTATGCCAATGACAAAAACCTTTGGATGGATATGTGGATTGTTTTCAAAACAATTGGAGTTGTGATTTTCCCCAAAAATAACGGCGCATATTAATTTTTTGTCCGCAGTCAGCCATCGGTAGTTAGTTTTGTTTGTTACTGACCACTGAGGCTGACTACTGACAGCAAGCGGCAAACTCTTTACTCAAACAAAACACTTCCTTGATGCCGATCGAAGAATTGTGAGTTAAGGTAGAGCTTGAGCATACGACGGGCAGGCAACAACAGCCTCTACCCTGAAAGTCCGAAGTGAATTAACACAGCCTGTCAAAGGAAAATCAGATGACGCAACGCAAGCGAGCGCTAATAACAGGTATTACAGGCCAAGACGGGTCCTACTTGAGCGAATTACTGTTAGAGAAAGGATACGAAGTTCACGGCATTATCCGGCGCAGTTCTAGTTTCAATACCGATCGCATTGACCATATCTATGTCGATCCTCACAGCGAGGATGCAAAGTTGTTTCTGCACTACGGCGACTTGACCGACGGCACTACTCTCCGCCGAATATTGGAACAAGTTCAGCCTGTAGAAGTTTATAACTTAGGCGCTCAATCTCACGTTAGAGTCAGTTTTGACTCACCGGAATATACGGTTGATGCCGTAGGGATGGGGGTATTGCGACTACTAGAAGCAATTCGGGACTACCAGAATCGCACAGGCATAGAAGTGCGGTTTTATCAAGCAGGTTCTTCTGAAATGTTTGGTTTGGTGCAGGAAGTTCCGCAGAAGGAAACAACTCCCTTTTATCCCAGAAGTCCCTACGCTTGTGCCAAAGTTTACGGTCACTGGCAAACAATAAATTATCGCGAATCCTACGGACTTTTTGCTTGTAACGGCATCTTGTTCAATCACGAGTCTCCGCGCCGTGGTGAAACTTTTGTAACTCGCAAAATTACTCGGGCTGTTGCCAGAATTGTCGTCGGCCAGCAGAAAAAACTTTATTTGGGCAACCTCGATTCCAAGCGGGACTGGGGCTTTGCTAAAGACTACGTGCAGGCAATGTGGCTGATGCTGCAACAAGAGAAGCCTGACGATTACGTAATTGCTACTAACGAAACCCATTCCATTAAAGAATTTCTAGATTTGGCCTTTACTTACGTCAATTTAGATTGGCAAAAATATGTGGAGTTTGACGAACGTTACTTGCGTCCGGCAGAAGTCGAACTGTTGATTGGTGATTCGACTAAGGCGCGCCAGCAATTAAATTGGGAACCTTCTGTAACTTTTGAGCAGTTAGTGCATTTAATGGTAGATGCTGACATGAAATCGCTCAAAAAGCAAGAACGAGGTTCTGGCAACGGATTTGATTGATCCACAAAACTAAACCGTCAGTCGATTTTAGATTTTGGATTTTAGATTTTAGATTTTAGATTTTAGATTTTGGACTTACTCCACAGATGAATCTGAAAGTTGGAACTCTTAGTCTAAAATTTTTGACACTCCCCGAATCCTGTCAGGGACTTGTATCCGTTCCCGGGTGTGGTGACTGCTAACAATTTGTATGGGTAGTGTCCCGTCTGTTACCCGATTCGCGCATCGGGGCATTACCCATACAAACAGTTCACAAGTGATGAGAGGATTGTTGTAGCTATTAGTGCGGGCATTCCAACAACCAGCTTAACCGATCGCCAAATTTTCGGCTGTGCGGGCCAACAAAAACATTAAAACGTTGAGGACTGGAAACCCATAAATCTCACGTTCAGATACAAACGGAGCAATTTTCCCCTATCTGGGACAGCTAAAACTGACTTGTTAGCGCCTGCTGTAGCGGAAAGCTTTTTTGCTAAAGTAACAAATTTAGACTGGAAATTGTCGATCGACCTTTATTGAAAATCCCGAGGATAAAATTATGACAAGCTTGGATTTAAGCAACAAACGCATCCTAGTCACGGGCGGCGCCGGTTTCCTCGGCCGTCAGGTAATCGACCAATTAGTCAAAGCAGGCGCGGATGCTGATAAAATTTCAGTTAGTCGATCGATCGACTGCGACCTCCGCGTCATGGAAAACTGCAAGCGCGCCGCTAACCAACAAGACATCATCATACACCTCGCAGCCCACGTCGGCGGCATCGGTTTAAACCTCATCAAACCGGCAGAACTATTTTACGACAATTTGATGATGGGCGCGCAACTAATCCACGCAGCCTACGAAGCAGGAGTCGAAAAATTCGTCTGCGTCGGCACAATTTGCGCCTATCCCAACTTAACCCCAGTTCCCTTCAAAGAAGACGACCTCTGGAACGGCTATCCAGAAGTAACCAACGCACCCTACGGAATAGCAAAGAAAGCCTTATTAGTGCAACTGCAATCCTATCGCCAGCAGTACGGATTCAACGGTATCTATTTGCTACCAGTTAATTTGTACGGCCCAGAAGATAACTTCGATCCGAAAAGTTCCCACGTCATCCCAGCATTAATTCGCAAAGTCCACGAAGCCCAAGAAAGAGGAGACAAAACACTACCAGTTTGGGGCGATGGTAGCCCCAGCCGCGAGTTTTTGTATTCCACAGATGCCGCGCGCGGGATTGTGATGGCAGCTCAATCTTACAACGAATCTGACCCAGTTAATTTGGGAACAAATAGCGAAGTTAAAATTCGCGAGTTAGTAGAAACGATTTGCGAATTGATGGGATATGAGGGAGAAATTGTTTGGGAAACAGACAAGCCGAATGGTCAGCCGCGCCGTTGTTTGGATACCCAAAGGGCTAAGGAAAGGTTTGGTTTTGTGGCTGAGGTGGAGTTTAAAGAAGGCTTGAAAAATACGATTGATTGGTATCGAAAACACGCGGTTTAAGTCTGAAAAACCCCGGTTTCTTGAAGGAACCGGGGTTTTTTACATTTTATTTATAAAACTCGGCGGTTGAAACCGCTACTACACAAACAATGTCCGCCTCCGCGGACTAAGAATAAGAAATTATACCAATCGATCGCCTTTCGGGTAGAACTCTCCTACAATAATTACTTGTGGAACACCTTTATTGTAAAAAATATTATTTTCGCAAGATGTTTATTTTAGAATGGAACTGAACCAGCAGAAAGAACTTTTCAGCAAAGCTTATGTACGTGCCGTGGCAGCCGTGGCAGGTTTCTCGATCGATCTGTTAGAATTAGACTTCGACAGCATCGACCTACAAATCACGGCTGCCAGCGGTGACGGAAGCGTTTATTTTCCAGAGTTGAAGTTACAATTAAAATGTACTTCAAGGGACGTGATAGACGGCGACTACATCCGATATCCGCTCAAAGTCAAAAACTACAATGATTTGAGAAGAAATGCCCTAGTACCTCGAATCTTAGTTGTAGTTTTAGTACCAGAAAATCTAGAAGACTGGTTGCAGCAGTCAGAAGCGGAACTGTGTATGAGAAATTGTGCCTACTGGATGTCATTGCGGGGACAGACAGAAACACAAAATATAGCAAATGTGACTGTTTCTTTACCCCGCAGCAATCAGTTTACAGTAGAAGCTCTTAAGTCAATGATACAGCGCATTAGCGAGGGAAGTTTGCCATGAAAGTAACTGTAAGAGATAGTCACATTCTGAAAACAATTGAGCCAAATGTGTTGGAGAAATACTTACAGATAAATGGCTGGCATAAAGCTCGTAAATTTTATGAGGGATTCATTTGGATTAAGAAAAATTCTGTGAGTCAGGAGGGGGAAGTATTGGTTTCACCTCACCAAGATTTTGATGATTTTGCAGAGGTGATGTGTCGAAACTTAAAAGCACTAGAAGTTATAGAAAATCGCTCTCAGCTAGATATTCTCAGCGATTTAATCACTGCTTTACCTAATGTTGCAATCTCGGGATGGATTAATAAAGTGTATGGGGCAGAATCTCCAGACCAAATTACATTAATGGGATTTGTGGTGGGGAAGCTAAGAAAAATTCATCTGGAATTGCCGGAAGCAGATTATCAGTTGGCCCTCAAGGCTTATGAAGCCCGATCGCCTGTCACCTGTTTTGGTGATTTAATTAAAGAAAATGACGGTTTCGTGTTAAACAATCCGCGCGATTTTGCTCTGCTGAGTGAGGCAGAATTAATCTCATAGTTTGGGAGATGCTGGTTGTGGTACAATATCAAGCAAAAATTATTGTGCCGATCGCATTACAGGAAAACAGGTTGTGCAAACTCTAAAATTAGGTGCATCGGGTTCCGATGTTGTGAAACTTCAAAAACGCTTGCTGGAGTTAGGGTTGAATCTAGGGAGTGCTGACGGCAAGTTTGGGCCAAAAACTGAAGCATCCCTCAAACAGTTTCAAACCAATCAAAAATTTTTGGCAAACGGCATAGCAGGCCCGGAAACGCTAGCTGCTTTGTTCCCTGGGGAACCTTTGGGCTCGTCACTTTTATCATACAGGGCGATCGAGCTAATCTTAGAATTCGAGGTCGGCGGCGGGCGGCTATATTACGAAAAGCTGTTGCAGCGTCCAACTTGGCCGGAAGGAGCATCGGGAATTACGATCGGCATCGGTTACGATCTAGGTTACAACACAGTAGAAGTTTTCAACCAAGATTGGCAGAAATTAGGGGATGTTGAGCAACAGCGTTTGAGTAAGTGCTGCGGGTTGACAGAGGATGCAGCAAAAGAACGTTTAGCTAGTGTTAGAGACATCATTGTTCCCTGGGAATTAGCATGGGAAGTTTTTAATGTTGTCACAGTGCCTAAATTTTACAATCTGACAAAAGAAGCATTTCCCGGTTTTGAACAATTGCCGGCAGATGTTCAAGGAGGATTGGTAAGTTTGGTGTTCAATCGCGGCACGAGTATGCAGGGAAACCGCCGCGTGGAAATGCGTGTTATTCGCGATTTAATTACGAAAAAAAATGTGAGTAAAATTCCCGAACAAATCCGCAAAATGAAACGAATTTGGCTGGGAACGAGCATTGAAAAAGGGATGAACAGACGACGGGATGCGGAAGCAGATTTAATTCAGGAAAGTGCTTAAACAGTTGACAGTTGACAGTTGACAGTTGACAGTCGATCTGTGGTAGGGGCGATGCCCCTGTGCCCGCCCTCTTAATTGACAGTTGACAGTTGACAGTTGACCATTCAACTACGATCGAGGCACCGCATTTGACAGTTGACACCGAGGTTTTTCAACTGTTTTGATATAATAGAAATACTTTGACTGAAATCATCCAAAATTAACATTCACAGAAAGCCCATGATTGTCGATCGCACCCAAAATTATATCTTACCTGAACAGTCAAAGTAACTGATAATTATCATGTTATCTTCCGCACAAAACCTTGTGGAACAAATCACTGATTGGGAATTTATCGAGTTGTGGGTAGATCCGATTGTTTTCCCGCCTCGGATTCTAATGTTAGTGGGTGGCAAAAATAGTAAGTGTTGTATTTACGATCCATCAGCTAATTATAAACTGCTGTTTTTAGGTTCAAGTTACGATGAGGCTCACTCGTGGCTACTGGAAGATGAATATGAGCGAGTTGATGGTAGGCTTTTAGCCTCGGAAATAGTTTGAGTGAAGAATAATTAGGGCGATCGCACTTCAGTGAAGGAAGGGCGATCGCTCTCAAAAATGATGTAAAATAAAGGGCGTTAACAAAGCACCCTAAAAATCAAACTCACTTATTAGATAAATCCACATCTGTTTGCTAGGGGAGACCATTACAAGGTAAAGCAGGAATTGAGCGTCCGTTACTTCTAAGTTCGTCTAAACTGGCTTGAAGCTCTGCTAATCCACACAAAGCGCGTGGACATCGATCGGCTAATGCTTGGGTAATATTGGAACCCGTGCATTTGGCATTTCGCACTCTGATAACTGATGTGCCCTGATTTGGACACGGTGCCCAGCGTCCTGGGTTATAGTAGAAACAAAAAGTCTGCCCGGTATCGGGATTTTTGTATTTTTGTGCATCTACCTGTTCCCAAGGGCTACCCTGTGGTTGTCCATAACCCTGCGCTAAGATTGTTAACTTATTATCTGTAAAGTTTTGATTAGTGACTGTAGTGGGTGCTACTAGCTTAGCATTAGCCATTTGAGTACCTTTAAGGATAGCCCCACTGATAGTAAAAAGAGCTGCGATCGCTAAAATTCCTAGTTTTTTGTTCATTGCTTTAGTAACCAAATGATGTGTGCAGAAATAATTTAAGCTTGTAATAACATAAGGACGATCGCACTTCAGAAAAAGAAAGAGCGATTACCCGCAGCGATGCTAAGCAGGAAGTTCGCTGACTTTTGAACAAATGTAATGGCACCCTGATTTATTAATTCGATTGGATATTGCTTGTACGAGGAGATTGTTGTTCATCCTGTGTGTTTTCTATTCGTTGTACGATCCTTCCGGCTGATTCGCACTTATCCTTTACTGCTCCTAGAGCAAAGATAGCCTTACTTTGGTCATCTTGATATGAGATTGCCTCCAATACACCTTTTAGGCAGCCGCTTACCGTCTGAGTCTCTGCTTTAGCTCGCTGAAGTTCGCCTTGTTTTTGAGCAATTTGACTTTCGCGATCGCCAGAAGTTTCACGAATATCTTTGATCTCTTTATCTTTCTCATTGATCTCTTTATCTTTTTCCTCGCTCTGTTTTTTAAACTCGTCTCGCTCCTTTTGAGCTTGTTGTAACTGAGTTTGAGTGCTAACTAGCTGATTATTCACATTCGAGTAGGCAACAATGCCACCGATCCCCATGATGACAACAATACCAAGCCCAAGACTAACGATAGCAATAGTATTATTACTGCTACTCATAATTCTCCCTCCTACAGGAAGTTTTTTGATTTGTTATAGCTATACAATTGACTGTTAAAAGTACAGTTGTGCTTGTAAATATAGAATATTTTCGTGTCAATATTCAAGTTATGTCTAGTCATAAAAAGTCAGGAAATGTAATGAGTTTTACAAAGCCTTATCCCATTAAATGTCAGATTTAATCATTTCTGCTATAAAATGTCATAAAAAGTATGATACAATAACTAAAATTCCCACAAGCCGACTAATGGACGTTCAAGAAGTCTTGAGATTTGCCGACGAAATGGTTTTCGCCAAAACAGGAGAACACTTGGACGATCTGCAAAAAGCTATCCTGCTGGGTGTATGGAAAGGTCAAAAACACTCTACAATCGCAGAAGAATCCCATCGGACTGAAGGTCATGTCAGAAATGTAGCCTCTGAGTTATGGCAAATCCTTTCAGAGGTATTTGGTGAAGAGGTTAATAAATCAAATTTAAAAATTGCTATGGAGAGGTGGCGATTCTCCATTGTTTCATCAAATTTCGCGAAAGACTTTGCACAAATTAATAACATCAATGTTTGTGGAGACACTTTGCAACCTCCCGAAATTCCAAAAGATCGATCGCCCTCCAAGCCCACCCCAGACACCTCAAAACCCCAAACCAGACTAGACTTAGCAGATGCCCCTCATATTTCATTATTGTACGATCGCACATCCGAACTCGCCACCCTCGAAAAATGGATTGTCCAAGAAAAGTGCAACCTCGCAGCCATATCAGGACTCAGCGGCATCGGCAAAACCGCACTTTCCCTCCACCTCATCCCACAAATTCAACATCACTTTGACTGCGTAATTTGGCGAAGTCTCCGCACCTCTCCACCCCTCGCAACCACCCTAAAAAACCTGATTCAATTTATCGCCAATCAACCAGAAACCGAATTACCAGTCAGCATTGGCGATCGACTTTCCCTGTTAATGGAATATCTGCGAAAAAACCGCTGTCTCATCATCCTCGACGACGCGCAAACTCTCCTCAGCAACGGACAACTCGCAGGAAATTACCGCCCAGACTGCGAAAATTACAGCATCCTCTTCCGACAAATCGGAGAAACAACCCACAACAGTTGTTTGATCCTCCACACTTGGGAAACCCCCAGAGAAATTACCGCATTAACAGGCGAAAATTCACCAGTTCGTACTTTACAACTCAAAGGCATAGGTACAGATGCCACCGAAATTTTCCGACAAAAAAGTTTACTAAACCCCGAAAAATGGGAAAACCTAATTAATGCCTACCGAGGCAATCCATTGTGGTTAAAAATAGTCGCCACCACCATTCAAGAAATATTCCGAGGCAGGGTTGCAGATTTTTTGAAATATGATATGGTATTCCTAGGGGAAGAATTGGCAGCAGCATTGCACCCGCAGATCGATCGCCTGTCAGAATTAGAGAAAAAGCTCATTTCCCGCCTCAGCCTCGAAGCAAATTCAGTTTCGATAGAGCAATTGCTACAAGATGCCGATTTATCGCCCTCGGAGTTGTTCAACGGGCTGCAATCTTTGGGGAGGCGATCGTTAGTTGAAATTGAAGAAATTGAGAATGAAACGCTATTTAGTGTTTGTCCTGTGGTGAGACAATATTTAATATCAAATCCAGTTTGTTGATACTTTCTACTTTCCCACAGTCCGGCAGGGGTTTAAACCCCTGCCTCAAAGCGAAAGTCGGTTAAAACCGACTACAGAGTTTGATGCAAA